>NZ_PSWE01000012.1:0-109715 GCF_002932195.1 Rathayibacter sp. AY1C4
GGCGGCGATCCCGATGACGACCGAGACCGGATCGTTGGTGCTGTGCCCGAAGGCGACGGGTTCGGCCAGCGTGACGACGGAGAGGCCGTCCGCGAGGACGTCGTTGCCGGGCCGGGCGTGCGCGAGGGCGAGCCCGGGCGCGATGACGATGTACGGCCCGAGCACGTCGACCTGCTCGACCATGCGCCGGGAGTAGGCGGCGTCCACCGCGCCGGTCCGCTCGAGAGCACGGCCCGCCTCGAGGACGGCCTCCCGCCAGGATCCGGCGGAGTGGCGGAGGGCCACCGCCTCCTCGGGAAGCGCGTCGAGCGGCACCGTCAGGCCGCCTCGAAGCCGGCGCTGATCGTCTCGACGAGCTCGCGGCGCTCGTCGAGCGGCAGGAAGGCGGCGTGAGCCGCGTTCAGCTGGAAGGCCTCGAAGTCGTCGAGATCGTACCCGAACGCGTCCGACAGGAGGGCGAGCTCGCGGCTGAGGGTCGTCGCGCTCATCAGGCGGTTGTCGGTGTTCACCGTGACGCGGAAGCCCAGCTGGTAGAGCAGGTCGAAGGGGTGGTCGGCGAGCTCGGCACCCCACGCCGCGACGGCGCCGGTCTGCAGGTTGGAGGAGGGGCTGAGCTCGAGGGCGATCTCGCGGTCCTTCACCCACTCCGAGAGCTCGCCGAGGGTCACGTAGCTCGCGTCGTCGTCCTGGCGCTCGATGCGGATGTCCTCCGCGATCCGGACGCCGTGACCCAGGCGCAGCGCGCGGCCGTCGAGCAGGGCGGAGCGGATGCTGTCGAGGCCGTCCGCCTCCCCCGCGTGCACCGTGGTCGGGAAGTGCGCCGCCGCGAGCAGCTCGAAGGCGGGACGGTGCCTCGAGGCGGGGAAGCCCGCCTCGGCTCCGGCGATGTCGAAGCCGATCGCACCGCGCTCGCGGTGGCGCAGCGCCAGCTCGGCGACCTCGAGCGAGCGGTCGGCGTGCCGCATCGCGGTGATCAGCTGGCCGACGCGGATGCGATATCCCTGCGCCGCCGCCTCCTGCACGCCCTGCTGCAGCCCCTCCTGGACCGCCTCGACAGCCGCGTCGAGCGAGAGCCCGGCGCGCTGGTGCTGCTCCGGCGCCCAGCGCACCTCGCCGTGCACGACTCCGTCGGCGGCGAGGTCGAGCACGAACTCGCGGGCCACGCGCTCGAGCGCCGGCGCGGTCTGCATCACGGCGACCGTCGTCTCGAAGGTGGCGATGTAGTCGGTGAGGGAGCCGGAGTCGGCCGTGGCACGGAACCACTCGGCGAGCGCGTCCGGCTCCTCGGCCGGGAGCGGCACGCCCGTCTCGCGGGCGATCTCGAGGACCGTCCCGGGCCGCAGGCCTCCGTCGAGGTGGTCGTGCAGCGACACCTTGGGGAGCTCGTCGATGAGGACGCCCTCGCCCGGGAGGAGGTACTCCTCGGTCTGATCGGTCACGGTGCTCCTCGCAGGTCGGCGGTGGTTCGCCGACCACCCTAGAGGGTCGGCGGAAGCGGCTCGCCGGGCGGCGCCTCCTCCGTGCCGGGCGGCGCGGGGCTAGGAGACGCGCTCCGCCACGAGGGGGCCGCCGCCGAGCACCTCGTCGCCGTCGTCGCCGATCCGGTAGGCACCGTCGAGCGCCTCGAGCGCCCGGGCGAAGCGCTCCGGCTCGTCGGCCGACAGCGTGAGCAGGGGCTGGCCCGCGCGGACGCGGTCGCCCGGCTTCGCGTGCAGGTCGATCCCCGCCGCGTGCTGCACCGCGTCGGACTGGCGGGCGCGTCCGGCGCCCAGGCGCCAGGCGGCGATGCCGAACGGCAGCGCCTGCTGCTCCACCAGGACGCCGTCGCGCTCGGCGACCACGACGTGGGTCTCGCGGGCCTCGGGGAGCGCCGCATCCGGATCCCCTCCCTGAGCGCGGATGACCGCGCGCCAGGTGTCCATCGCCGCGCCGCCGTCGAGGGCGCGCTCGACGTCCGCGTCCGGCTGCCCGGCGAGGGCCAGCATCTCGCGGGCCAGGGCCAGCGTCAGCTCCCGGACGTCCGAGGGGCCGCCGCCGGCGAGCACCTCGACCGACTCCCGCACCTCGTTCGCGTTGCCGATGGCCAGACCGAGCGGCACGTTCATGTTGGTCAGCAGCGCGGTGGTCCGCACCCCCGCGTCGTTGCCGAGGTCGACCATCGCCCGCGCCAGCTCCCGCGAGCGCTCGATGTCGACCATGAACGCGCCGGAGCCGAACTTCACGTCGAGCACCAGGGCGTCGGTCCCCTCGGCGATCTTCTTCGACATGATCGAGGACGCGATCAGCGGGATCGTCTCGACGGTCCCGGTGATGTCCCGGAGCGCGTAGAGCTTCTTGTCGGCGGGGGCGAGGCCCGAGCCCGCGGCGCAGATCACGCCGCCGACCGTCCGCAGCTGCTCCAGCATCTCCTCGTTGCCGAGGTCGGCCCGCCAGCCCGGGATCGACTCCAGCTTGTCGAGCGTTCCGCCCGTGTGGCCGAGCCCGCGTCCCGAGAGCTGGGGCACCGCCACGCCGAAGGAGGCGACCAGCGGCATCAGCGGCAGCGTGATCTTGTCGCCGACCCCGCCCGTGGAGTGCTTGTCGACCGTGCGCTTGCCGAGTCCGTCGAACCGCATGCGCTCGCCGCTGGCGATCATCGCCAGGGTGAGGTCGCGGATCTCGTCGCGCTCCATCCCGTTCAGCAGGACCGCCATCGCGAAGGCCGCCATCTGCTCGTCAGCGACGTAGCCGCGGGTGTAGGCGTCGATCAGCCAGTCGATCTGCGCGGTCGAGAGCGTGCCGCGGTCGCGCTTGGTGCGGATGATGTCGACGGCGTCGAAGTCCTCGACGGGGGTGGTGCGGGTCATGCGGGGTCCTCGGTTCGGGAGTGGGAGCGGTGACGGCGGCCCTAGGAGGCGGCGTAGGCCTCGAGCGTGCGCGGGCCGAAGGCGTCGGGGATGACCTCGTCGATCGTCTTCACGCCCGACACGGTCTGGAGGAGCATGCCCTCGGCCGAGTGCTCGAAGAGCAGCTGGCGGCAGCGCCCGCAGGGCATCAGGACGCCGCCCTTCCCGTCGACGCAGGTGAAGGCGACGAGCCGGCCGCCGCCCGTCATGTGCAGAGAGGACACCAGCGCGCACTCGGCGCAGAGCGTGAGCCCGTAGGAGGCGTTCTCGACGTTGCAGCCCGAGATCGTCCGGCCGTCGTCCACGAGCGCGGCGACCCCGACGGGGAACTTCGAGTACGGGACGTAGGCGTGGCTCATGGCCTCGAGCGCGGCCTCGCGCAGCGCCTCCCAGTCGATGTCGGTCACGACGGCTCCTCTCAGGACTTCAGGTACGGCTTGCCGGCGGCGGCCGGTCCGCGGGACTGGCCGACGAGACCGGCCACCGCGAAGATCGTCACGACGTACGGCAGCATCAGCATGAACTCGCTGGGCACGGGCGAGCCGATGACGCCGAGCACGTTCTGCAGGTTGGTCGCGAAGCCGAACAGGAGCGACGCGAGCGTCGCCTTGATCGGGTCCCAGCGGCCGAAGATGACGGCGGCCAGGGCGATGAAGCCCGCACCCGCGGTCATCTCCTTGCCGAACGCGCCGACCGCGTCGAGCGTGTAGTACGCGCCGCCGACTCCGGCGATCGCCCCGGCGAGGGAGACGTTCCAGAAGCGCGTGCGGGCGACATCGATGCCCACGGTGTCCGCGGCCTGCGGGTGCTCGCCCACGGCGCGCAGGCGGAGGCCCCACTTGGTCTTGAACAGGCCCCACCACACCGCGAAGATCGCGAAGTACATCAGGTAGACGATCACCGTCTGGTTGAACAGGACGGCGCCCACGATCGGCACCTGGCTGAGCACCGGGATCGGGAGGCGGTCGAACTTCACCGGCGAGTTGAACGTCGACGCATCGGCGGAGAGGACCTGGGAGTAGAGGAAGCTCGTCAGGCCGGTCACCAGCACGTTCAGCACGACTCCGACGATCACCTGGTCGACCAGGTACTTGATCGCGAAGGCGGCCAGCACGAACGACACCAGGACGCTCGCGACCATCGCCGCGAGCAGGCCGAGCACCGGCTGGCGGGTGAGGGAGCCGACCATCGCCGCGGTGAAGGCGCCGGCGAGCAGCTGCCCCTCGATCGCGACGTTGACGACTCCGACCCGCTCCGAGATGACGCCGCCGAGCGAGCCGAAGATCAGCGGAGTGGCGAGCCCGACGGTCCCGAGCAGCAGTCCCGAGACGGGCAGCGCGGCACCGGCCGACGCCCAGACGAGGAACCCGATCAGGAAGACCAGGGCGAAGACCGCCGAGAGCCAGAGCGGGATCCGGCGGCCGGCGCGGGTGAGCGCGGCCGAGGCGACGGCCAGGGCGACCAGGAGGATCGCGACGACCACGCCCGTCCCCCGCGTCGGGAACGGGATGTCCGGCAGCGCGAAGAAGTCGGTCCCCGCGGCGAGGCGGAACGAGCTCGTCCCGTCGCGGCCGAGGGCCACGAAGAGGACGACGGCGAGCAGCGCGAAGACGCCGAACGCGATCGGCGCCTTCCAGCTGCGGATCACGACGCGGTCGGGAGCGGTGGCGACGGCGGTGCTCATGCGGACACCTCCGAGGTGCGGCGGGTGCGGCGCTTCGGGGCTGCCCCGGGCGTCGGGAGGCGGAAGATCGCGCGCACCAGCGGCGGTGCGGCGATGAAGAGGACGATCAGCGACTGGACGACGAGGACCACGTCGATCGGCACGCCCTCGGCGGCCTGCATCGAGTAGCCGCCCGCCTTGAAGGCGCCGAAGAGGATGCCGGCGAAGAACACGCCCCAGGGTCGGGAGCGGCCCAGCAGCGCGACCGTGATCGCGTCGAAGCCGATGCCCGCGTCGATCCCGGAGGTGAAGCCGGTCGTGACCGTCCCCATCACCTGGGCGCTGCCGGCGAGGCCGAGCAGGCCGCCGGAGAGCAGCATCGCGGACACGTAGCTGTTCTTCACGTCGATGCCCGCGACCCGTGCCGCGTGCGGGTTCTCCCCCACCGCGCGGAACTTGAAGCCGATCGTCGAGCGGTTCAGGAGCCACCAGACGAACACGGTCGCGAGGACCGCGAAGACGAAGCCGAGCGTGAGCGAGTATCCGGGGCCGAGGAGCGCCGGGAAGACCGCGGTCTCCTTCATCCCGGGCGACTTCGGGTTGTTCGAGCCGGGCGCCTGCAGCGCGCCGGGCGTCCGCAGGAGGTAGGAGATCAGGTAGAACGCGACGTAGTTGAGCATGATCGTGAGGATCACCTCGTGCGCGCCGGTGCGGGCCTTGAGCAGTCCCACGAGTCCGCCCCAGAGCGCGCCGCCCAGGATGCCGGCGGCGAGCGCGACGATCAGGTGCACGCCCCACGGGAGGTCGAAGGAGAAGCCGACCCAGCCCGCGCAGGCGGCGGCGATCAGCATCTGGCCGCGGCCGCCGATGTTGAACAGGCCGACGCGGAAGGCCAGCGCCACTCCGAGGCCGCCGGCGATCAGCGGGGTCGCGAAGGCCAGGGTGTCCGTCAGCGGCTTGATGCCGTTGGCGAAGCCCTCGCGGCGGAAGTTGTAGACCGAGCCCTGGAAGAGCGAGGAGTAGGCACCGGAGACTGACTGCCAGATCGCCTGCAGGGTGTCGAGCGGCCGGGCGAAGAAGTAGCCCGACGCCGCCTGGACGTCCTTGTCGGTCGCGGCGATCAGCACGCCGCCCGCGATGAGGGAGAGCAGCACGGCGAGCACCGACATCAGCGCGGTGCCGGAGAGGATCTCGCGCAGGACGCGGGAGGCGCCGCTCTCGAGCGGGCCGGGGCGCACCTCCTGATCCGGCTTCTGGCCGGGCTCGAGCCCGGACGCCTTCTCGGTCTCCGCGTCGGGATCGACCGCGGGCAGTTGCGCGTCGCTCACGCCGCCGCTCCCTTCTCGGCGGGCGTCTGCCCGGCCATCATGAGCCCCAGGACCTCGCGGGGCGTGTCGGCGGGGACGATGCCGATGATCCCGCCCTTGTACATGACCGCGATGCGGTCGGCGAGGGCCGCGACCTCGTCGAGCTCGGTCGACACCACGATCACGGGTACCCCGGTGTCGCGCGTCTCGACGATGCGCTTGTGGACGAACTCGATGGAGCCGACGTCGATGCCGCGAGTGGGCTGCGCCGCGATGAACAGCCGCAGCTCCCGGCTGAGCTCGCGCGCGAGCACCACCTTCTGCTGGTTGCCTCCGGAGAGGCGGCCGACGTGGGTGCCGATCCCCTGGGCGCGCACGTCGAACTCGCGCACCCGCTCCTCGGCGAAGCGCTCGAGCTCCTTGAGCCGCAGGCCCAGTCCCTTCACGAACGGACCGCGGTCGCTGCGGTCGAGCATGAGGTTCTCGGCGATCGTGAACTCGGCGACCAGACCGTCCTCGGTGCGGTCCTCGGGGACGAAGCCGACCCCCGACTCGAGGACGCGGCGCACGGACAGCCCGTCGAGGCGGCGCCCGTCCAGGGTCACCGAGCCCTCGACCCGCTCCTGCAGGCCCATGATCGCCTCGGTGAGCTCCGTCTGGCCGTTGCCCTGCACGCCCGCGATCGCGAGGATCTCGCCGCGGCGGACCTCGAAGGAGACGTCGTCGACGACGGCCTGACCGTTGGCGTCGCGCACGGTGAGGTTCGAGACGACGAGGGCCTCGTCGCCCGGCACCGCCTGCTCCTTCTGCACCGTCAGCTCGACGGCGCGGCCCACCATCAGCGAGGCGAGCTCGGCGTTGCTCGCCGTCGGCGACGCCTCCCCCACGACTCTGCCGAGGCGGATGACGGTGATGCGGTCTCCGACCTCGCGCACCTCGCGGAGCTTGTGCGTGATGAAGACGATGGCGGTCCCGGCCGCACGCAGCTGGCGCATGATCGCGATCAGCTCGTCGGTCTCCTGCGGGGTCAGCACCGCGGTCGGCTCGTCGAACACGAGCACCCGGGCGTCGCGGGAGAGGGCCTTGATGATCTCGACCCGCTGCTGCACGCCGACGGGGAGGTCCTCGACCAGGGCGTCGGGATCCACGTCGAAGCCGAAGCGGTCCGAGATCTCGCGCACCCGGGCGCGCGCGGCGGCGAGGTCCAGGCGCCCGCCGGCCTTCGTCTCCTCGTGGCCCAGCATGACGTTCTCGGCGACGGTGAACACGGGGACGAGCATGAAGTGCTGGTGGACCATCCCGATGCCCGCCTTCATGGCGTCACCCGGACCGGAGAAGTGCTGGACCGCGTCGTCCAGCAGGATCTCCCCCTCCTCGGCCTGGTACAGGCCGTAGAGCACGTTCATGAGCGTCGACTTGCCCGCGCCGTTCTCGCCGAGGAGGCAGTGGATCTCACCGGGTTCGACGGTGAGATCGATGTGGTCGTTGGCCACGAGCGCGCCGAAGCGCTTCGTGATGCCACGCAGTTCGAGCTTCATGGGACCAATCTAACTTTCGGTTCGCGCCACGATGCGCCGTCGGCCGGGATCGAGGGACGCAGCGGAGCCGATCGGCCCGCCGGACCGACGAAGAGGCCGGCGGGCCCGAGGTGTGCTCGGGCCCGCCGGCCTCTTCGAGGAGACGGCTAGGACGCCGCGGGAGCGGACGGGGAGGTGACGGTGATGGAGCCGTCGATGATGCCCGCCTTGATGGTGTCGAGCTCGCCCTGCAGGTCGCCCGAGACCTTCGACTCGAAGTCGTGGAACGGCGCGATGCCGACTCCGTCGTTCTCGAGGGTGCCCACGAAGGGAGTGGGGTCGAAGTCGTCGGCTCCGGCGGAGCTGGTGACGTCGGTCGTGCCGGCCTCGATGCCCTTGAGGATCGAGGTCAGGTACAGGTCGGCGCCGTCGGGGTAGGTCTCGTACAGGTCCGCGTCCACGCCGACCATCGCGATGTCCTTGCCGGAGTCGCGGATCGCCTCGATCGCCGACTGGAAGATCGGACCGCCGACGGGGAGGATGACGTCCGCGTTCTGGTCGATCAGCGACTGCGCGGCCGACTTGGCCTCGACGCCCGCCGCGAAGCCGCCGGTGAAGGAGCCGGTCTGCGCGTCGACGTCCCAGCCGACGACCTTGACGTCCTTCCCCTTCTGCTCGTTGTAGTACTTCACGCCGTCGGCGTAGCCGTCCATGAAGATCGTGACGGTCGGGAACTGCTGGCCGCCGTAGGTGCCGACGACGCCGGTCTTGGAGTACGACGCGGCCGTGTAGCCGGCGAGGAACGCCGCCTGCGAGGTGTCGAAGGTGATCGGCTTGACGTTCGGCAGGTCGATCGACGCGTCGTCGATGATCGCGAAGTCGATGTCCGTGTTCGCTTCGGCCGCGGCCGACGTGGCCTCCGCCAGCGCGAAGCCGACGGTGATGATCAGGTTGCAGCCCTGGTCGACGAGGCTGGTCAGGTTCGGGGCGTAGTCCGTCTCGGACTCCGAGGTGACGGTCTTCGGCGTGACACCGAGGTCCTCCGAGGCCTTCACGAGGCCGTTGTAGCCGAGCTCGTTGAACGACTTGTCGTCGAACCCGCCCGCGTCGGAGACCATGCAGGGCAGGAAGTCGCCACCGGCGGCGGCGCTGGAGCCGCTCTCCTCGGGGGCGGAGGCGCAACCGGCGAGAAGCGCGGTGACGCCGAGGGCGGCGAGACCGCCGAACGCGGCCTTACGCGAGGTGATAGTCAAGATGTCGTCCTCCAGGAATGCGGCCCCGCGCGACGAGCGCAACAGGGCGTCGATTCCCACACGTTACCCAATGTGACAAGCCGCTCAGCCGCCCGGACGGTGGTGGTCAGGAAGAGTTACACAGTGTTGATCTTCGCGACATGCGGAGCGTGTCGCGGGGCGGTCGGCTGTGCTCGATTCCGAGCCGCGGAGCGGCTCGGCGCGGTCGGCTGGGCTCGATTCCGAGCCGCGGAGCGGCTTCGCGGTCGGCTGGGCTCGATTCCGAGCCGCGGAGCGGCTCGGCGCGGTCGGCTTCGCGACGGGTGCGTTCCGCAGAGCGGGTCGCGTCGGGCTGGCCTGAATCGCTGGCACGCGATTCCGGCTCGCGGCCCTCTCCCCTGCTGCCGGATGTCGAAGGCGTTCGGAGGAGCTCCGCGCTGCGCGCGGTCGGGCTTGACGCGATGCTCCTCCATAGTGGTCGAGTTGCCGCGGAAGCGGCCTATCGAGACCCAGCCATCAGCACCCAGGGCGACGGCCGAGGCCCTCACCGAGGGCGGTCGAGTGGCCGCGCGAACGGCGGATCGGGACCTCCGCACGCGCAAGAGGCGAGGGGCGGAACGGCGAAGCGCGGCGCCTCCGGGGGGAGGGCCGCGCTTCGACGGGTGGGACGGAGGGCTAGAGGACGTCGGTGCGGCCGGAGAGGCGCAGGGCGTCGACGACGCCCTTGACCTTCTGGGCGTTCTCGGTCGTGGTCACCAGGAGCGCGTCGGGGGTGTCCACGACGACGATGTCCTTCACTCCGATGAGGGCGATGGTGCGGTTGCCGCCGCTGACGACGATGCCCGTCGCGGAGTCGGCCAGCACGCGGGCGTCCTCGCCGAGGATGGCGAGGTCCGAGCGGAGTCCGCTCGAGTGCAGCTTCGCGATCGAGGCGAAGTCGCCCACGTCGTCCCAGGAGAAGTGGCCGGGCACGACGGCCAGCTTGCCCGCGGCCGCGGCCGGCTCGGCGACGGAGTAGTCGATCGCGATCTTCTCCAGGCCCGGCCAGATGCGGTCGACGACCGCGCCGCGCTCCGGGGTGTCCCACGCGGCGGCGAGCTCGAGCAGTCCGGCGAGCAGCTTCGGCTTGGCGCGGCCGAGCTCCTCGAGGAGGCGGTCGGCGCGGGCGATGAACATGCCCGCGTTCCAGAGGTACTGACCACTGGAGAGATAGGCGCGCGCGGTGTCGGCGTCGGGCTTCTCGACGAAGGAGTCGACGGCGAGCGTGTGCGTCGCCCCGTCGATCCCGAGGTGCTTCCCCGTGCGGATGTAGCCGAAGCCCACGGCAGGCTCGGTCGGCGTGATGCCGATGGTCGCGATGTAGCCCGCGTCCGCCGCGACGACGGCCTCGGCGACCGCGTCGTGGAACAGCTGCTGACCGCTGATGACGTGGTCGGCGGCGAACGAGCCGATGATCACGCCGGGCTGGCGGCGCTCGAGGATGGCGGCGGCCAGGCCGATCGCGGCGGACGAGTCGCGCGGCTCGCTCTCGAGGACGACGTTGAGGTCCTCGAGGCTCTCGAGCTGCTCCTCGACGGCGGCGCGGTGCGCGCGGCCGGTCACGACCATGATCCGGTCGGCGCCCGAGATGGGCGCGAGGCGGTCCCAGGTGTCGCGGAGGAGGGTCTGCCCCGACCCCGTCAGATCGTGCAGGAACTTCGGGGCGTCGGCCCGGGAGAGCGGCCACAGCCTCGAGCCGATCCCGCCGGCGGGGATCACGCTGTAGAAGCGGTCGAGCGGGGCGCGGCCATCGGTCTCAGGTGATGTCATGTCCGCAGGATACAAGGGAGCCCGAGCGCGACCGTCCGTTCACCCGGGCGCGCGCCGCCGTTCATCCCGCCGCCGTAGCGTCCGGGGCGTGAGAGTCGCGGTCGTCACCGAGAGCTTCCTGCCGTCGTTGAACGGCGTGACCACGAGCGTCCTGCGGGTGCTCGACGAGTTCGCGGAGCGCGGGATCGAGGCGCTCGTCGTCTGCCCGGCCGCGGGGGCGCCGGGCCACTACGCGGGCCACCGCGTCGTGGAGCACCCGGCGATCGCCTACCGCGACTTCCCGGTCGGAATCCCCACGCTGGCCCTCACCCGGGAGCTGGCCGACTTCGAGCCCGACGTGGTGCACGTCGCCTCGCCCTTCCTCCTCGGCGCCCGCGCCATCGCCTCGGCCGGCCGGCTCGGGGTGCCGAGTGTCGCGATCTACCAGACGGACGTCGCGCGATTCGCGGCCCGCTACGGCATCCGCGGCGCCCGCGCCCTCGCCTGGCGGGTGATCCGTCAGATCCACGCCGGGGCGGACCTGACCCTCGCCCCCTCCACCAGCGCCCTCGACGACCTCGCCGCCGCCGGCATCGAGCGCACCGCGCTGTGGGGCCGCGGCGTGCAGAGCGAGCGCTTCCACCCGCGCCGCCGCTCCTCCCCCTACGCGCAGGCCGTCCGAGCCGGACTCGGCGCCGATGATGCGCTCGTCGGCTACATCGGGCGCCTCTCCCCCGAGAAGAGAGTGGAGCGGATGGCGGCACTCGCCTCCCTCCCGCACGCGGAGCTGGTCGTGGGCGGCTACGGCCCCTCCTCCGCCCGGGTCGCCGCCGCCCTCGGCCCGGCGGCGCGGATGCTCGGCCGGCTCGACGGCGACCGGCTGCCGGCGGTCTTCGCCGCGCTCGACGTCTTCGTGCACACCGGCACGGAGGAGACGTTCGGCCAGACGGTCCAGGAGGCGCAGGCGTCCGGCACCGCCGTGGTCGCGCCGCACGCGGGCGGCCCCACCGACCTCATCGAGCACGGCGTGGACGGCCTGCTCTACGCGCCCGAGAGCGACTCCGACCTCCGCCGGCAGGTGGAGCGCCTGGTCCGAGATCCCGCACTGCGCGCCCGGCTCGGCGAGGCGGGCCGCCGCCGCGTGCTCCACCGCACCTGGAGCGCGCTCACCGACGAGCTCCTCGCGCACTACGCGACCGCGGGGGCGCCCGCCCTCGCCCTGCCCCGCAGCTAAGGCTCGCCTAAGCCGCGCCCGCCTGCGAGCGCGCTTAGAATCGGAGGGCGAGTTTCTCGTCGCTCCCCGCCCCGTCCCCGTCCACGCGACGTGGGAACAGGTCAGGCCGTCGGAGCACAACCAGGGAGGGTTGTTCGTGTCAGTTCAAGCTGCTCAAACCCTCGCACCCCGGAAGCAGGGGAAGATCCGGCGTCCGGCCGGCACCCTGTACCGCGGTCGCGAAGGCATGTGGTCGTGGGTGCTCCACCGGATCACCGGTGTCGCCATCTTCTTCTTCCTCCTCGTCCACGTCCTCGACTCCGCTCTCATCGCCGTGAGCCCCGAGGCGTACAACGCGGTCATCGGGACGTACAAGAACCCGATCATGGGACTCGGCGAGACCGGGCTCGTGGGCGCCATCGCGTTCCACGCGCTGAACGGCCTGCGGATCATCCTGGTCGACTTCTGGAGCTGGGCGACCCGCAACCAGCGCGTCCTCTTCTGGGTCGTCATGGGCCTCTGGGTCGTGCTGATGCTCGGCTTCGCGCCGCGCCACCTGATCAACGTCTTCAGCGAGGGGGGTGCGCATTGAGCACCGTCGCCGCACCGCGGACCCCGCACACCCCGACCCGCTCCTCCGGCACCAACTGGGAGAAGTGGGGCTGGATCTACATGCGCGCCTCCGGCGTCGTGCTGATCGTCCTGATCTTCGGGCACCTCATCTACAACCTGCTGCTGGGCGACGGCATCAAGGCCATCGACTTCGGCTTCGTCGGCGGCAAGCTGGCGAACCCGTTCTGGCAGTGGTGGGACGTCCTCATGCTGTGGCTCGCGCTGATCCACGGCGGCAACGGCATGCGCACGCTGGTCAACGACTACGCGACCTCGCCCCTGCTGGCCAAGGCCTTCAAGGGCGGCATCCTCGTCGCCGTCGTCGCGCTGATCGCGCTCGGCACCTGGGTCGTCTTCGCGTTCGACCCGTGCCCCGCCGGCACCGCCGCGGACCTGCTGCCCTCCTTCTGCGCAGCGTGACCACGGTGCCGCGGATCGGAGAGGGGCCCGCGCCCCTCCCGGTCCGCGGCACCGCGTCCCGGCACCTCCCCCTCCCATCCCCGTACGACGGAGCACCCACCCTGTGAGCACACCAGGCCACACCCACACCGGCGCCGACCAGAGCGCCTTCGCGCAGACCGTCGGACCCGACGGCGTCCACTACCACCAGTTCGACGTCGTCATCGTCGGCGCCGGCGGTGCCGGGATGCGCGCGGCCATCGAGGCCGGCCCCAAGGCGAGGACGGCCGTGATCTCGAAGCTGTACCCGACCCGCTCCCACACCGGAGCGGCGCAGGGCGGCATGGCCGCCGCCCTCGCGAACGTCGAGGAGGACAGCTGGGAGTGGCACACCTTCGACACCGTCAAGGGCGGCGACTACCTCGTCGACCAGGACGCGGCCGAGATCCTCGCGAAGGAGGCCATCGACGCGGTCATCGACCTCGAGAACATGGGCCTGCCCTTCAACCGCACCGACGAGGGCAAGATCGACCAGCGCCGCTTCGGCGGCCACACCCGCGACCACGGCAAGGCGCCCGTCCGCCGGGCCTGCTACGCGGCCGACCGCACCGGCCACATGATCCTGCAGACGCTGTTCCAGAACTGCGTCCGGCTCGGCATCAACTTCTACAACGAGTTCTACGTCCTCGACCTGGTGATGACCGAGGTCGACGGAGTGGCCAAGCCCTCCGGCGTCGTCGCCTACGAGCTGGCCACGGGCGAGCTGCACGTCTTCCAGGCGAAGGCGATCATCTTCGCGACCGGCGGCTTCGGCAAGATCTACAAGACCACCTCCAACGCGCACACCCTCACCGGCGACGGCGTCGGCATCATCTGGCGCAAGGGCCTCCCCCTGGAGGACATGGAGTTCTTCCAGTTCCACCCGACCGGCCTCGCCGGCCTCGGCATCCTCCTCACCGAGGGAGCGCGAGGAGAGGGTGCGATCCTCCGCAACGCCTCGGGCGAGCGCTTCATGGAGCGCTACGCCCCCACCATCAAGGACCTCGCGCCGCGCGACATCGTCGCCCGCTGCATGGTCCAGGAGGTGGCGGAGGGACGCGGCGCCGGACCGCACAAGGACTACGTGCTGCTGGACTGCACCCACCTGGGCGCCGAGGTCCTCGAGACCAAGCTCCCCGACATCACCGAGTTCGCCCGCACCTACCTGGGCGTCGACCCCGTCGTCGAGCCGGTCCCCGTCATGCCGACCGCGCACTACGCGATGGGCGGCATCCCGACCAACGTCAAGGCCGAGGTGCTCTCGGACAACACGACCGTCGTCCCGGGCCTCTACGCCGCCGGCGAGTGCGCGTGCGTCTCGGTGCACGGCTCCAACCGCCTCGGCACCAACTCCCTCCTCGACATCAACGTCTTCGGCAAGCGCAGCGGCAACAACGCCGCCGACTACGCCAAGACGGTCGACTTCACCCCCCTGCCCGCCGACCCGGCCGGAGCGATCCGCCACATGCTCGCCTCGCTCCGCTCCGCGACCGGCACCGAGCGGATCGCCTCGATCCGCAAGGAGCTGCAGGACGAGATGGACAAGAACGCTCAGGTGTTCCGCACCGACGAGTCCCTCGAGGCCGTCACCGGGACCATCCAGCGCCTGCGCGACCGGTTCCGCAACATCTCGGTGCAGGACAAGGGCAAGCGCTTCAACACCGACCTCCTCGAGGCCGTCGAGCTGGGCTTCCTGCTCGACCTCGCCGAGGTCGTCGTCTACTCGGCGCGCAACCGCAAGGAGAGCCGCGGCGGCCACATGCGCGACGACTTCCCGAAGCGCGACGACGAGAACTACATGCAGCACACGATGGCGTACCTCTCCGGTGACGCCCACTCCTCCGACGCCGGTGACCACATCCGGCTCGACTGGAAGCCCGTCGTGATCACCCGGTACCAGCCGATGGAGAGGAAGTACTAGCCATGTCGACCGCTACCCTCGATCAGCCGCCCGCCGCCCCCGCGGCCCCGGAGGCGTTCACCGTCACGTTCATCATCCGCCGTTTCGACCCCGAGGTGGACGCCGAGCCGCGCTGGCAGGACTTCGACGTCGAGATGTACTCGACCGACCGCGTCCTCGACGCCCTGCACCGCATCAAGTGGGACCAGGACGGATCGCTGACCTTCCGCCGCTCGTGCGCGCACGGCATCTGCGGATCCGACGCGATGCGGATCAACGGCCGCAACCGCCTGGCCTGCAAGACGCTGATCAAGGATCTCGACATCTCGCAGCCGATCTACATCGAGGCGATCAAGGGCCTGCCCCTCGAGAAGGACCTCGTCGTCGACATGGAGCCGTTCTTCGCCTCCTACCGCGAGGTTCAGCCGTTCCTGGTCGCCAACACCCCGGCACCCAAGGGCAAGGAGCGCGTGCAGTCGGTCGCCGACCGCGCCCGCTTCGACGACACCACGAAGTGCATCCTCTGCGCCGCGTGCACGTCGTCCTGCCCCGTGTTCTGGACCGACGGGCAGTACTTCGGCCCCGCGGCGATCGTGAACGCCCACCGCTTCATCTTCGACTCGCGCGACGACGCCGGTGGAGCGCGCCTGGACATCCTCAACGACAAGGAGGGCGTGTGGCGCTGCCGCACGACCTTCAACTGCACGGAGGCGTGCCCGCGCGGCATCCAGATCACGCAGGCGATCGCCGAGGTGAAGCAGGCCGTCATCCGCGGCCGCGCCTGATCCTCCCCCTTGCGAACGCGTCCGGCCCGCCGGGATCCTCGGATCCCGCGGGCCGGACGCGTTCCTGCGTGCAGGCGGGCGCGTGCACGGGAGCGCCGCGAGGCCTCAGTACGCTGGAGGAATGACCGAGGCGCCCGACACTCCCCGCGGGATCCCGGGCCTGTTCGAGCGGGTCATGCGGACGCGGCCGGTGCGGGTGATGCTCCACTACTCCGAGACCGGCGGGCCCCTCTTCGCCTCCGGACTCGCCTTCCAGGCCCTGTTCGCGGTCTTCGCGGCGCTCTTCGTCTTCTTCGCCGTCTTCGGCTTCTGGGTGCGCGACGACTCGGTGCTGCGCGACTCCCTCCTCGACCTGGTGACCCGCTCCGTCCCCGGCCTGATCGGCGGGAAGAACGCCCTCGTGTCGGTCGACGACCTGCTCGACTCGTCGATCCTCGGCTGGACGGGTGCGATCGCGGCCGCCGGCCTGCTCTGGACGGCGCTGAACTTCCTGGGGAGCCTGCGCCAGGCGGTCCGGCTGCTCTTCTCGCTCCCCGGACCCACGACCCTCTTCGTCGTGCTCAAGCTCAAGGACGCGGGGCTCGCCCTGGTCTTCGGGGCGGTGCTGCTGGTCTCGGCGGGTCTCTCCGTGTTCTCGACCTCGCTGGTGGACGTGGCGTTCGGCTTCCTCGGGATCGGCAGCGAGTCGATGCCGGCCCGTCTCGCCGGCAGCGCGGTCGGCCTGCTGATCATGCTCGCCCTGGACACGGGCACGCTCGCCGGCTCCTTCCGCATCCTCTCGGGCATCTCGATCCCCTGGAAGAACCTCTGGGCGGGGTCGCTGCTCGGCGGGATCGCTCTCGGCGCGCTCAAGGTCCTCGGGACGCGGCTGCTGGGCGGCGCCTCCCGCAATCCGCTGCTCGCCTCGTTCGCGGTCCTCATCGGTCTGCTGATCTGGTTCAACCTCGTCTGCCAGGTGATCCTGATCGCCGCGTCGTGGATCTCCGTCGGGATGAGCGACGCCGGGATCTCGGCGCGCAAGCTCACGCCGGAGGAGCGCGAGAAGGAGCGGGAGGAGCAGCTGCGCACCGCCCGCCGCACCCTCGCCGAGGCCGAGCGCGAGCGGCTTCGCGCCGCGCTGCCGGAGGCGTCCCTCCTCAAACGACGGCGCCTGGAGCGCCAGCTCGCGCAGCTCGAGGAGGAGCTCGAGCAGCTCGCCGCCTGACCCGGCGGTCCTCCTTCCGTCCAGCCCTGCGTCGCCGGGCCCGATTCCGCCTGCCGAGTCTGTCCGTTTCTGTTGACTTCCCTCCCGAACGGGTCTAAAAAGAGGTAAACGCAGATCCGAGGTCGGCAACGACGCCGCGGATCCGGCGCACCACCCACGGCGAGACGACGGAGTCCACATGTACGCACCGGAGCGGCACCAGGCGATCCTGGACCGCGCCCGCACCGACGGGCGCGTCGAGGTCCGCGACCTCGCCCTCTCCCTCGCCGTGACGCCGGAGACGATCCGCCGCGATCTCACCAGCCTCGAGAAGCGGGGCCTGCTGCGCCGTGCGCACGGCGGCGCCATCCCCGTCGAGCGCCTGGGCATCGAGCCCGAGGTCGCCGCCCGCGAGGGACACCTCGCCGGCGAGAAGGACCGCATCGCCACCGCGGCCCTCGCCGAGGTGCCCGACGGCGGCTCGATCGCCATCGACGCCGGCACCACCACGGTGCGGCTGGCGGAGCTGCTCCCCCTGGACCGCTGGCTGACGGTCGTCACCCACTCCCTCCCCGTCGCGATGGCGCTCGTCGGCCGGCCCAACATCGACCTCCACCTCATCGGCGGGCACCTGCGCGGAGTCACGCAGGCCGCCGTCGGACCGTGGGCCGCCCAGGCCCTCTCCACGGTCTCGGTGGACGTCGCCTTCATCGGCACGAACGGCCTCAGCCTCGAGCGCGGGCTCACCACCCCCGATCTCGACGAGGCCGTCGTCAAGTCCGCGATCATCGCCTCCGCGCGCCGGGTCGTGGTCCTCGCCGACCACTCGAAGTTCGGCCGGCAGGACTTCGGGCACGTCGCTCCGCTGTCCGCGGTCGACACCGTCATCACCGACGCCGATGTCGACGACGAGCTCGCCGACGACATCGAGTCGGCCGGCCCGGAGGTCGTCCGCGCATGATCGTCACCGTCACCGCCAACCCGAGCATCGACGTCACCCTCTCCACGAGCGGCTTCGCCGTCGGCGAGGTCAACCGCGCGCACGACGTGCGGCGCGACCCGGCCGGCAAGGGCGTCAACGTCGCCCGTGCCCTCGCCCGCAACGGCGTCGAGGCGACCGCGGTCTACCCGGCCGACGCCTCCACCGGCCTCGACCTGTCCACCATGCTCCGGGTCGCCGGAGTCCGCTCGGCCAGTGCGGCGATCGCCCACCCGATCCGCACCAACATCACCGTGGTCGACGACAAGACGGGCCGCACCACCAAGATCAACGAGCCCGGCCCCGCCGTCACGGAGGAGGAGGCCCACGCCCTCTCCGAGCTGATCGGCGAGCACGTCTCGGCCTCGCCCCGCTGGCTCGTCGCCTGCGGCAGCGTCCCCCCGGGACTGGGAGCGGACTTCTACCCCGCGCTCGGCCGCCTCGCCCTGCACTTCGGCGTCCCCCTCGCCGTCGACACCTCGGGAGCCCCCCTGACCGCGATCATCGCGGCCGGCACCGCCACCCTGGTGAAGCCCAACCTCGAGGAGCTCGAAGAGCTCCTCGGCCGCTCCCTGACGACGGTCGGAGACGTCGTCGCCGGAGCCCGTGAACTCCTGCAGCTGCCCGACGCGCGAGCGCTCGTCAGCCTCGGAGAGCACGGCGCCCTCCTCGTCACGGCGCATGCGTCGTGGTGGGCGGGCGCCCCCGCCGTCGTGCCTCTCAGCACCGTCGGCGCCGGCGACAGCACGCTCGCCGGCTACCTCTCGGCCGTCGACGCCACGGAGGCGGAGCGCCTCGCGACAGCAGTCGCGTGGGGTACCGCCGCCGTCCAGCTCCCGGGCAGCGAAGCCCCGGGTCCCGACTCCCTCCGCCTCGACGACGTCTCCGTCGTCGAGAACCCCGACCCCACCCTCCCGATTGGAGAACTGAGCGCATGACTGCTCTCACCGAGGCGTCGACGGTCATCGTCGACCTCACCGCCGCCACGAAGGACGAGGCCACCGCGCAGCTCGCGAAGACGCTCGCCGACGCCGGCCGCGTCACCGACCTCGACGGCTTCCTCGCCGACGTCCGCGACCGCGAGTCGCAGATGGCGACCGGCATGCCCGGCGGCATCGGGATCCCCCACGCCCGCTCCTCCCACGTCGTCTCGCCCAGCGTGGCGGTCGGCATCGCGAAGCAGGGCGTCGACTTCGGCGCCCCCGACGGCCCGGCCGACCTGATCTTCCTGATCGCGGCTCCGGACGGCGCCGACCAGGCGCACCTCAAGATCCTCGCCCAGCTCGCCCGCAAGCTGATCCACGAGTCCTTCACCGGTTCCCTCCGCGCCGCCGCCAGCGGCCAGGAGGTCGCGGACATCATCGCCCGAGAGGTCGTCGTCTCATGAGGATCGTCGCCGTCACGAGCTGCATCGCCGGCATCGCGCACACCTACATGGCGGCCGAGGCCCTCGAGCAGGCCGCGAAGAAGAAGGGGTACGAGATCCAGGTCGAGACCCAGGGCGCCGCGGGCTCCGATCCCATGTCGGACCGGACCATCGCCGACGCCGACGTCGTGATCCTCGCCGCCGACCTCGAGGTCCGCGGCAAGGAGCGCTTCGCCGGGAAGCCCACCCTCGAGGTGGGCACGTCGGAGGCGCTCGCGAAGGCGGCCGACGTCATCGACCGCGCCGTCGCGAAGGTGCAGGACGCGCCCGCCGCGAGCCCCGCCTCCGGCCCGCGCTTCGTCGCCGTGACCAGCTGCATCGCGGGCATCGCCCACACGTACATGGCGGCGGAGGCGCTCGAGCAGGCCGCGAAGAAGCGCGGCTACCCGATCCACGTCGAGACCCAGGGCGCGGCCGGCTCGGACGAGATGACCGCGGCCGACATCGCCGCCGCGGACGTCGTCATCCTCGCCGCCGACCTCGAGGTCCGCGGCAAGGACCGCTTCGCCGGCAAGCCGATCCTCCAGGTGGGCGTCGCCGAGGCCCTGTCCAAGCCGGACGAGGTCCTCGACCGCGCTCTGGCCCTCCGCGGCTCCGGCTCCGCCGCGTCCGCCCCCGCCCGCTCGACTCCGGCCGCGGCCCCCGCCGCGCCGAAGAAGGTCGGCGTCGGAACACGCATCCGCCAGAACCTGATGACCGGCGTCTCCTACATGATCCCGTTCGTCGCGGCGGGCGGTCTGCTGATCGCGCTGTCGTTCCTGTTCGGCGGCTACCGGATCGTCGACTTCACGGCCCAGCAGATCATCGACGACGGCTTCAACGTGGCGAACATCACCGACTGGGCCGGAGTGATGTTCCTCATCGGAAGCGCGACCTTCGCCTTCCTGGTGCCGGTGCTCTCGGGCTTCATCGCCTTCGGCATCGCCGATCGTCCCGGCATCGCGCCGGGCTTCCTCGGCGGCGCGGTCGCGGTCACCGTCGGCGCGGGCTTCCTGGGCGGCCTCGCCTCCGGCTTCATCGCCGGCTACGCGGCCCTCTACATCTCGCGGATCAAGCTCCCCGCGGCGTTCAAGTCGCTGATGCCCGTCGTGATCATCCCCCTGATCGCCACCTTCATCACCGGCTTCCTGATGTTCGTGGTGCTCGGAGCGCCGCTCCGCGCACTGAGCGAGGGCCTGTCGTCCTGGCTCTCGGGCCTCTCGGGCGGCAACCTGATCATCCTGGGGATCATCCTCGGCCTCATGATGGCGTTCGACATGGGCGGTCCGGTCAACAAGGTGGCCTACGCCTTCGCGACCACCGGCCTCGCCTCCGTCCCCGCCGACGGCGACCCGAACTCCGTGCAGTTCAAGGTGATGGCGATCGTCATGGCCGCCGGCATGACCCCGCCGCTAGGTCTGGCCCTGGCCACGACGCTCCGCAAGCGCCTGTTCACCGACGCCGAGCGCCAGAACGGCAAGGCCGCCTACCTGCTGGGCGCGTCCTTCATCTCGGAGGGGGCCATCCCGTTCGCCGCGGTCGACCCGCTGCGCGTGATCCCGTCCGCCATGGTCGGCTCGGCCGTCACGGGTGCGCTCGTCGCGCTCTTCGGCTCCACCCTCCGCGCCCCGCACGGCGGCGTCTGGGTCACCGGGCTCGTCGGGCAGCCGATCCTCTACCTGGTCGCCATCCTGGTGGGCATGGTCGTCACGGCCGTCTGCGTGATCATCGCGAAGAGCATCAAGCGCGCCCCCGTGGTCGCCGAGGTGCCCGAGCCCGCCACCGCGCAAGCCGTCCCCGCCTGATCCCCTCCGACCGACCGTCCTGAGCGGTCCCGCCGGCGGTCGCCTCCGCGCTCCTCCCCCTCTCCGAGGGAGTCGCGCGAGGCGGCCGCCGGCTTCCGCGTTCCGGGGTGCGAGCGCGGCCGGGCGGCCCGCTCCGCGGCTCCGAATAGACTGCTCCGGTGACTCGCAGCACCCTCCGCATCGCCTCCGTCAACGTGAACGGCGTCCGCGCCGCCTACCGCAAGGGGATGGGCGACTGGCTCGCCGCGCGCGACGTCGACGTCCTGGCCCTGCAGGAGGTCCGCGCCTCCACGGACGACCTCACGGGGCTCCTCGGGGACGAGTGGGACGTGCTGCACGACGAGGCGACCGCCAAGGGGCGCGCCGGAGTCGCTCTCGCCTCGCGCAGGCGCGCCACGATCCACCGGGTGACGTTCGGCGCCGACGACTTCGACTCGGCCGGACGCTGGCTCGAGGCCGACTACGAGGTCGGCGGCCGCTCGCTCACCGTCGTCTCCACCTACGTCCACTCCGGCGAGGTCGGCACCCCCAAGCAGGTCGAGAAGTACCGCTTCCTCGACGCGATGGAGGCGCGCCTGCCCGAGATCCAGGCGCACAGCGAGCTCGCCGTGGTGATGGGCGACCTCAACGTCGGCCACCGCACGCTCGACATCAAGAATTGGAAGGGCAACGTCAAGAAGGCCGGCTTCCTAACGGAGGAGCGCGCCTACGTCGACCGCTTCGTCGGCGCCGAGGGCGACCCGGACTACAACGCCGGTGCCGGACTGGGCTGGGTCGACCTCGGCCGCCGGTTCGCGGGCGAGGTGCCCGGACCGTACACGTGGTGGTCGCAGCGCGGCCAGGCCTTCGACACCGACACCGGCTGGCGCCTCGACTACCAGCTCGCCACGCCCGCGCTCGCCGACCTCGCCCGCAGCTACGAGGTCGACCGCGCCGCCTCCTACGACACCCGCTGGTCCGACCACTCCCCCGTGGTCGTCGACTACGAGCTCTGACCCTCTCCCCCGCGAACCGACCCCTCGAGGCCACCCATGACTCCCAGCACCCCGGGCGCCAAGCCCGTCATCTTCTCCGGCATGCAGCCCTCCTCCGGGTCGCTGCACCTCGGCAACTACATCGGCGCGCTGACCCAGTGGGTCGCGATGCAGGAGGACTTCGACGCCTACTTCTGCGTCGTCGACCTGCACGCGATCACGGTCCCGCAGGACCCGCAGCAGCTCCGCGAGCGCACCCGCGCGACCGCCGCGCAGTACATCGCCGCGGGCATCGACCCCACGCGCTCGACCCTCTTCATCCAGTCCCACGTACCCGCTCACGCCGAGCTCGCCTGGGTCCTCAACACCCTGACCGGCTTCGGCGAGGCCAGCCGGATGACGCAGTTCAAGGACAAGTCGGCGAAGCAGGGCGCTGAGGCCGCCTCGGTGGGCCTGTTCACCTACCCGATCCTGATGGCGGCCGACATCCTGCTGTACCAGACGGACGCGGTGCCGGTCGGCGAGGACCAGCGCCAGCACCTGGAGCTCACCCGCGATCTCGCCGCGCGCTTCAACTCGCGCTTCGGCGAGACCTTCGCCGTGCCGGAGCCCCACATCGTGCGCGAGACCGCGAAGATCTTCGACCTGCAGAACCCGGGCGCCAAGATGTCGAAGTCGGCGGAGTCGGATGCGGGCCTGCTCAGCGTGCTCGACGAGCCGAAGGCGACCGCGAAGAAGATCATGCGCGCCGTGACGGACACCGAGTCGGAGGTGCGCTTCGACCGGGCGGCGAAGCCCGGCGTCTCGAACCTGCTGACGATCTACTCGGTCCTCGCCGACCGCTCCGTCGAGTCGCTGGAGCAGGAGTACGCGGGCCGCGGCTACGGGGACCTCAAGAAGGGCCTCGTCGAGGTGGTCGCCACCACCTTCGACCCGATCCGAGCGCGGACCGCGGAGCTGCTCGCCGACCCGGCCGAGCTCGACCGGGTCCTCTCCCTCGCCGCCGACCGCGCGTCCGAGACCGCGGAGCGCACGCTCGCCGCCGTCTACGACTCCGTCGGCCTCCTCCGCCGCGTCCGCTGAGGCGGCCGTGCTGCGGCTCGCGCTCTTCGACCTCGACGACACCCTCTTCGCCCATGCCCGCGCTGTGCGGGAGGGGATCGTCGCGTACGCCGCCTCGCTCGGCGCCGCCTACGCCGGCGAGCCGGCCGACGTGCAGCGCCGCTGGCACCTGCTCGAGGAGGAGCACTACCACCGCTACCTCGCGGGCGAGCTCGACTACGAGGGCCAGCGCCGGGCGCGCGCCACGGACTTCGCCGCGGAGGCCGGAGTCGGGCTGACTCCCGAGGAGGCGAGCTCCTGGTTCCGCGGGTACCTCGAGCACTACGTCGCCGCCTGGACCCTCCACGACGACGCGCTGCCCGTCCTCGACCGGCTCGACGCCGCCGGAGTCCGCCTCGGCGTCATCACCAACGGCGTGCTCGACTTCCAGCGGGGGAAGATCGAGGGCACGGGCCTCTCCGGTCGCTTCGAGCACGTGATCGCCTCCGGCGACGTCGGCGTCGCCAAGCCGGACGCGCGGATCTTCGCGATCGCCTGCGAGCGGTTCGGGGTCTCTCCGGAGGAGGCCCTCTACGTCGGCGACCGGCTCGGCACCGACGCCGTCGGAGCGGCCGCTGCGGGCCTGCGCGGCGTCTGGCTCGACCGCGTCGGCGGTCCCGAGCACGGCCGCGAGCTGCCGCCCGAGGCGGTCGAGCTGGGCGTGCGCCGGATCGGCTCCCTGGACGAGCTGGACGCGCAGCTCGGGCTGTCGGCGGACTGAGGCCCCGCCCGGTCCGGGTCTCGATAAGCCGCCTGCAGCGACTACGCGACCAGCATGCAGGTCCGAATTGCCGGGTCTCGATGAGCCGGCTGCGGCGAAGACTCGACCAGCATGGGTGTCCCCGAACCACCCCGTTGCGATACTCGTTGCGCCGTCGTCGGAACGACGAAGCGCCCCACCCGACCCGAGGGTCGGACAGGGCGCTTCACGTGAACGGACTCACGCCATCCGCTCGTTGCGCAAGGCGAACGGGGAGGACGCGTGTCAGCGTCGTCCCCTAGCCGGACGCGACCCGCTCCCCGAGACGCGACCACCTCGATGAGCCGACCGCGCCGCGGCAGGCAGGGACTGCCACGGAGAAAACTACTGCACGTCCTCGTCGATCCAGTCGAAGGTCTTGGTGACGGCCTTCTTCCAGAGGCGGTACTGGCGGGCGGCCTCGTCCTGGTCCATCTGCGGGGTCCAGCGCGAGTCCTCCTGCCAGTTCTGGCGCAGGTCGTCGAGGTTCTCCCAGAAGCCGACCGCGAGACCGGCCGCGTAGGCCGCTCCGAGCGCGGTGGTCTCCGCGACGACCGGTCGGACGACCGGGACGCCGAGGATGTCGGCCTGGAACTGCATGAGCAGGTTGTTGGCGATCATTCCGCCGTCGACCTTGAGCTCCTGCAGGGGGACGCCGGAGTCGGCGTTGACCGCGTCCAGGACCTCGCGGGTCTGGAAGGCGGTCGCCTCGAGCGCGGCGCGGGCGATGTGGCCCTTGTTGACGTAGCGGGTGAGGCCGACGAGGGCTCCGCGTGCGTCGGAGCGCCAGTAGGGGGCGAACAGACCCGAGAAGGCGGGCACGAAGTACGCGCCTCCGTTGTCCTCGACCGTGGCGGCCAGCGCCTCGACCTCGGGGGCCGAGCCGATGAGGCCCAGGTTGTCGCGCAGCCACTGGATCAGCGAGCCGGAGACCGCGATCGAGCCCTCGAGCGCGTAGTGCACCTCGCCGTCGCCGAGCTTGTAGCCGATGGTGGTGAGCAGACCGTTCTTCGAGTGGACGATCTCGGTGCCCGTGTTGAAGATCAGGAAGTTGCCGGTGCCGTAAGTGTTCTTCGCCTCGCCCGGGTCGAACGCCGCCTGGCCGAAGGTCGCGGCCTGCTGGTCGCCGAGGATGCCGGCGATCGGGACCTCGCGCAGCAGCGACGAGGACTCGACGTGGCCGTAGACCTCGGAGGAGGAGCAGACCTCGGGGAGCATCGACTTCGGGACCCCGAAGGCCTCGAGGATGTCGTCGCGCCACTCGAGGGTCTCGAGGTCGAGGAACAGGGTGCGGGAGGCGTTGGTGACGTCGGTCTTGTGGACGCCGCCGTCGATGCCGCCGGTCAGGTTCCAGAGGACCCAGGTGTCCGTCGTGCCGCAGATCAGGTCGCCCGCCTCGGCCTTCTCGCGAGCACCCTCGACGTTCTCGAGGATCCAGACGATCTTGGTGCCGGAGAAGTAGGTCGCGAGCGGGAGGCCCACGATCGACTTGAAGCGGTCAGCGCCCTCGTCGCCCGCGAGGCGGTCGACGATCGACTGGGTGCGGGTGTCCTGCCAGACGATCGCGTTGTAGACCGGCTTGCCGGTCGTCCTGTCCCAGACGACAGCGGTCTCGCGCTGGTTGGTGATGCCGACGGAGGCGATGTCGTGGCGGGTCAGGTCGGCGCGGGAGAGAGCCTGGCCGATCACCTCGCGGACGTTGTTCCAGATCTCGATCGGGTCGTGCTCGACCCAGCCGGCGCGCGGGAAGATCTGCTCGTGCTCCTTCTGGCCGGTGGAGACGATCGATCCCTTCTTGTCGAAGATGATCGCGCGGGACGACGTGGTCCCCTGGTCGATAGCGATGACGTAGTCAGCCATGAATGATTACTCCTTCGTAACGGGGGTGAAAGGAAGCGCGGCGGTCTAGAGGACCGGGAGCAGCACGAGCGAGGCGAGGCCCGCGAGCACTCCACCGACGATCGGGCCGGCGACGGGCACCCAGGCGTAGCTCCAGTCGCTCGAGCCCTTGCCCTTGATCGGCAGCAGCGCGTGCGCGATGCGGGGGCCGAGGTCGCGGGCGGGGTTGATGGCGTAGCCGGTCGGGCCGCCGAGGGAGGCGCCGATCGCGATCACCAGGATGGCGACGGGCAGCGCGCCGAGCGCGGCCAGACCGCCGTCGCCCTGACGTCCGCCGCCGAAGCCGATGACGACGAAGACGAGGACGAAGGTGCCGATGACCTCGGTGACGAAGTTCCAGCCGTACGAGCGGATCGCCGGGCCGGTCGAGAAGACGCCGAGCTTGTTGGCCGCGTCGGGCTCCTCGTCGAAGTGCTGCTTGTAGGCGAGCCAGCAGAAGACGGCACCGAGGATCGCACCGATCATCTGGGCGAGGATGTAGACGAGGATCGAGACGATGTTGACGGGCACGCCGGATCCGAACTCGGTCGCTCCGCTCGCGACGAGGCCCAGGGTGACCGCGGGGTTGAGGTGCGCCCCCGAGTTGTACGAGACGATCACACCGGCGAAGACCGCGAAGCCCCAGCCGATGTTGACCATGAGGGTTCCGCCGTTGAGACCCTTGCTCTTCACGAGCGCGACGTTGGCGACGACACCGCAGCCGAGGAGCACGAGCATGGCCGTTCCCACGACTTCGGCGAGGAAGACCACTCCGAGATTGTCCACGTTGACCTTTTCCTTTTCGTAAGACGGACGCGCACAGGCGTCCGCGGCGGGCTTCGATGCCCGACGGTGTGAAGTTATCGGCGCCCTGTCCTAGCGACAAGGAACGGCGCGTGCACGTTTGTGCGTTGTCACGACGGAAGCCCCGGTCGAGGTGGTCCTCGGTCCGGGGCTTCCGTCGATCCGCGCCTGATCGCCGATCAGGAGGCGGGCACGGCCGTCGGGGTCTGCACCGAGGTGCCCCCGACGTCGACGCCGTTGTACTCCTTGAGGTGCGCGATGGTCGCGTCGACCTCCGACGCGCGGGCGGCGTCGTCCCAGCCCAGCACGGCGCCCGTGTGCTCGGCGAGCTCCTCGAGGAGCTCGCGGCTCAGGCCGCCCGTGAAGGCGTGGTTGGTGCGGCGCATCACCAGGTCGATGAGGTGCACCACGCTCTCGCGTTGGGCGAGGTAGCGGATCTCACCGGTGGTGAAGTCCTTGTCGAAGTCGAGCGCCTCGTCGTGTCCGTCGGCCAGGGCCTCGATGACCTCCTGCGCGCGGGTGCCGTAGCGCTCGAGCAGCTGGCCCGTGCGGGCCGAGGAGAGCCCGGAGCGGTGCTGGCTGATCCACTGCGCGCGGGACGCGTCGGTGCGCGGGAAGCCCTTGCCGCCTCCGATGGGGGTCTTCACGGTGGAGACGCGACGGGTCACGCCGATCCGCTTGAAGACCTCGTTCGAGAGGTGCTCCGACAGGGCGCGGAACGTCGTCCACTTGCCGCCGACCAGGCTGAGCACGGGCGAGCCGTTGCCGGGGAGCGTCGAGGGCTCGATGCGGTAGTCGCGGGAGACGAAGCCCGGGGCCTCGTCGTCGTGGCGGGGCAGCGGGCGGATGCCGGAGAACTTGAAGACGATCTGCGAACGGTCCACGCGGATGGCCGGGAAGACGTGGTTGACGAGCTCGAAGAAGTAGTCGATCTCCTCCTCCGTGCACACCGCCGGCTTCGTGGGGTCGGCGTCGATGTCGGTCGTGCCGACCATCACGCGGCCCTTGAGCGGGTAGATGAGGACGATGCGTCCGTCGCTGTGCTCGAAGAACATCTCGCGACCCTCGCAGGCCTCGACCAGCTCGGGGTTGTCGAGCACGATGTGCGAGCCCTTGGTGCCGCCCATGAATTTCGTGGACGTGCCGAGGGCCGTGTTGGTGAAGTCGGTCCACGGTCCGGAGACGTTGACGACGACGTCCGCCGCGAAGGTGAACTCCTCGCCGGACTCGCGGTCGCGGAGGACGACGCCCTTCTCGTCGGCGCCGACGGCCTCGACGTAGTTGGCCGCGCGGGCCTTCCTGCCGCCGATCAGCGCGTCGTGGAGCACGTCGAGCGCGAGGCGCTCGGGCTCGTGCACGGAGGCGTCGAAGTAGGTGGCGGTGTACTTGATCTTCGGGTCGAGCTTGGGGAGCTCGTTCAGCGAGCGCTTGCGCCCGTGGAACTGGTGGCGCGGGACCGTGCCGCCGTCGCGGGAGAAGAAGTCGTACATCGTGAGGCCGACCTTGATCAGCAGCGCACCGCGCTCCTGCGGCTTGCCCGACTTGTGGGTCAGGAAGCGCAGCGGAGCCGCGAGGATGCCCGAGAACGTCGAGTAGATCGGGATCGTCGTCTGCAGCGGCTTCACGTAATGGGGAGCGATCTTCAGCAGGCCGTTGCGCTCGTGCACGCCCTCGTTGACGAGTCGGAACTCGCCGTTCTCGAGGTAGCGGATGCCGCCGTGGATCATGTGGCTCGAGGCGCTCGAGGCACCGGAGACGTAGTCGCCGCGCTCGACGAGGACGACGTCGACGCCGTTGAGCGCGAGCTCGCGGAAGGTCCCGATGCCGTTGATGCCACCGCCGATGACCAGGACCGTGGCGCGGGGGTTGTCGCGGAGAGCAGCGACGCTCTCGCGCAGAGCGGAGTTTCCGGGAGTTCCGTCGGACTGTGCCACTTCGTACTCGCCTTCGTGTCGTAGGGGTGTCGTCGAGGCCTCCGCACCAGCGTGCACCGGGGAGATGACCGATTGATTTCGCGGAGGAATACAGCCATCCTTGACCCGACAACACATCCGGTCAAGACGGGTGGAAATCCGTGCAGGGAGTGCTATGACCCCGGTGAGACCGGTCGTCGAACTCGACGAGACGACCCACGCGACCCATCCCGACAAGACGCGGGACGCGCTGCGTGCGGCCCAGCTGTACTACATGCAGGATCTGACGATGGACGCGATCGCGCACGAGCTGCACACGTCGCGCTCCTCCGTCTCGCGCCTGCTCTCGCACGCCCGCGCGACCGGCCTGGTCGACATCCAGATCCGCTCCCCCCTCGACCGGGCGAGCGCCCTCTCGGCCGAGGTGCGGTCCCACTTCGACATCACGGCGCACATCGTGCCGGTGCCGGACCACACCAGCGAGATCGACCGGCTCGAGCGGGTCGCCCTGTCCGCAGCGAGGATCCTCGGGCAGTTCATCGACTCGAACATGATCGTCGGCATCGCCTGGGGCTCCACGATGAGCGCGATCAGCCGCCACCTGATCGCCAAGGAGACGCACAACACGCAGATCGTGCAGCTGAACGGCGCCGGCAACACCGAGACCACGGGCATCAACTACTCGAGCGAGATCCTCCGCCGCTTCGGTGATGCCTACGCGGCGAAGGTCCAGCAGTTCCCGGTGCCGGCGTTCTTCGACGACCCGACCACCAAGCAGGCGGTGTGGCGCGAGCGCTCCACCCGACGGGTCCTGGAGCTGCAGCAGCGGATGGACGTGGCGCTGTTCGGGCTCGGGTCGCCGTTCGCGGCGGTCCCCTCGAAGGTCTACATCGGCGGCTACCTGGAGCCGAGCGACTTCACCTCGCTCAGCGGCTCCGGGGTCGTCGGCGACGTCGCGACGGTGTTCTACCGGTCCGACGGCAGCTGGGACGACATCCCCATGAACGAACGTGCAAGCGGTCCGGACCTCTCCACGGTGCGCCGCGCGTCGCGCCGGATCTGCGTCGTGTCGGGCGCCTCGAAGCTGCCGGGCCTGCGCGGCGCCCTGGCGGCCGGCCTCATCACCGACCTCATCCTCGACGAGGGAACGGCCCGCGCCCTCATCTCGGACTGACGACTCCCGCCCTTCCGCGGGACGCGCTCGGGTACGCGGCACGCCGACCCAGGCGCACCGGAGCGGCGTCTCGCGGGAGCGGTCAGGACTCGCGGGCGTGCGCGTCGAGGAACTCGTAGACCTCGGCGTCGTCGATGCCGGGGAAGGTCCCCGACGGCAGCGGCGCGAGCACGTGCGCGTGCAGGCGCGCGCTCGGCCAGGCGTTGCCGTCCCAGCGCGCGGCGAGCTCCGACGGGGCGCGTCGGCAGCAGGACTCGTCGGGGCAGCGGGAGAGCTCGCGGCGGTCGGTGTCGCGGCCTCGGAAGAAGCGGGCCTCGGCGAACGGGACACCCACGGTGATCGAGAACTCCTCGGTGGCGGTCGTGCCGGTCTGCGACGCCGACCAGAAGGTCCCCGCCGGGGTGTCGACGTACTGGTAGTACTCCGTCGTCCGGTTGGTCCGGGTGAACGCGGAGCGCGCCGACCAGTAGCGGCAGACCACCTGGCCCTCGACGGCCCCGGTGACGTCGGTCGGCAGCGGCAGCCCGTCGTTCTCGTAGGCCTTCTGGATCGAGCCGTCTCCCAGCACCCGCAGGAAGTGCATCCGGATGTCGAGGTGCGAGGTGAGCAGGTTCGTGAAGCGCAGGGCGGCGGCCTCGTGGGTGACGCCGAAGCCGTCGCGGAAGTCCTCCACCGAGATGTCCCGCTCGCGCTTCGCCTCCTGGAGGAACGCGACCGCCGGCTCCAGCGGCATCAGGCACGCGGCGGCGAAGTAGTTGATCTCGAGGCGCTGGCGGAGGAAGTCGGCGTAGGTCACCGGCCGCTCGTGCCCGAGGAGGCGGTGCGCCATCGCCTGCAGCGCCAGCGCCCGCAGGCCGTGCCCCCCGGGGATCGAGGCGGGCGGGAGGTAGATCCTGCCGTTCGCGAGGTCGATCACCGAGCGGGCGGAGTGCGGCAGGTCGCCGACGTGGATGATCTCGAAGCCGAGGTGCCGGGCCATCTTCGAGACGGAGCTGTGGGTCAGTGCTCCTCCGCGGTGCCCGACGGTCCGGAGCATCTCGCCCGCCACCTCCTCGATCTCGGGCAGGTAGGAGCTGCGCTCGCGCAGCTGGAGCCGCTGGGCGGTGTTGGCCCGGCGCGCCTCCTCCGGTGTGGCACTCGCCTCGCTCCGGCGACGGGCGAGCTCGCGGTAGACGCCGAGGAACGCCTCCAGCACGGGCGTGCTCAGCCCCTTGTTGACCTTGAACTCGGGCAGGCCGAGCGAGCGGTACAGCGACCCCTTCTGCACGCGCGCCAGCTCGATCTCGAGCGCGGCCCGCTCGCTCGGCGGCTCGTCCGAGAGCAGCGCCGCCAGCTCGACGCCGAGCGCGGCCGCGAGGCGCTGCAGGAGGGAGAGGCGCGGCTCGCGGCGCCCCGTCTCGATCAGCGAGAGCTGGCTCCCCGACACGTCGACGCGCTCGGCGAGCTGCCCGAGGGTCAGTCCGCGCCGGGTGCGGAAGTGGCGCAGGCGCTGCCCGAGCAGCACGGCGTCGGAGCCCGGGGCGGGCGTCGAGGGATCGGTCACGGCGAGCTCCAGCGATCGGTTGTGACGGAAGCGCAAAAAGGTGGTTTCTTGACCGCCTGAGCGCCGGGAATACCTCCCGATCCTCCTCCATCCTGGCTTCAGGCGCCACTGAGCGCCCCTCCCGGCCCGGCCGGCCTCTTCCTGGCTGCGGCCGGCGACTCCCCACCCCCGTCGACGACGACCACCGAAAGCGGAGCCAGCATGAGCATCTACAGCAACACCGTCCGACTCGAGCCGAGCACCATGACCGCGCCGACGTCCGTCCCCGCGCCCGTCGTGCCGCCGGCGCCCCTCGCCCTCCGCCGCTGGGTGCGCGAGACCGCCGCGATCCTCAAGCCCGACGCGATCGAGTGGAGCGACGGCTCCCCCGCGGAGTGGTACCGCCTGACCGAGCGGCTCGTCGCCTCCGGCACGCTCCTCCCGCTCAATCCGGAGTGGCGGCCCGGCTCGTTCCTGGCCCGCACCGACCCGGACGACGTCGCCCGGGTCGAGGACCGCACCTTCATCTGCACGACCGACGAGGCCGACGCGGGACCGACCAACAACTGGCGCGAGCCCGCCGCGATGAGGGCCGAGCTCGCTCCCCTCCTCGACGGAGCGATGCGCGGACGGACGATGTACGTCGTCCCGTTCTCGATGGGGCCCGTCGGCGGTCCGCTCTCGCAGCTGGGCGTCCAGGTCACCGACTCGGCCTACGCGGTGCTGAACCTGCGGATCATGGCGCGCGTGGGCTCCGAGCCGCTGGCCGCCTTCACCGAGGAGACCCCGTTCGTCCGCGGCGTGCACACCGTGGGGCTGCCCCTCCGCGACGCGGACGGCGTCACCCGCGAGGACGTCGCCTGGCCGTGCAGCCCCGTGAAGTACATCACCCAGTTCCCGGAGACGCGCGAGATCGTCTCGTACGGCTCCGGCTACGGCGGCAACGCCCTGCTGGCGAAGAAGTGCTTCGCCCTGCGCATCGCCTCGGCGATGGGGCGCGAGGAGGGCTGGCTCGCCGAGCACATGCTGCTGATCCGCATCGTCTCGCCCGAGGGACGGCGCTACCACGTCGCCGCCGCCTTCCCGAGCGCGTGCGGCAAGACCAACCTCGCGATGATGCAGCCCGCGATCCCCGGCTGGCGGGTCGAGACGCTGGGCGACGACATCACCTGGATGCGCCGCGGGGAGGACGGACGCCTCTGGGCGATGAACCCGGAGACGGGCTTCTTCGGCGTCGCTCCCGGCACCGGGGAGAGCTCGAACCCGAACGCCGTGCAGACGCTCTGGGGCAACACGATCTTCACCAACGTCGCGCTCCGCGAGGACGGCGACGTGTGGTGGGAGGGCCTGACCGACGAGGTACCGGAGCGGCTGACCGACTGGCGCGGGCAGCCGTGGACGCCGGCGTCCGGCACGCCCGCCGCGCACCCCAACTCCCGCTTCACCGCGCCGGCCGCGCAGTGCCCGTCGCTCTCCGCCGACTGGGACGCCCACGAGGGCGTGCCGCTGGACGCGATCGTCTTCGGGGGCCGACGGGCGAGCAACGTCCCGCTGGTCACGCAGGCCACCTCGTGGCAGCACGGCGTCTTCCTGGGTGCGACCGTCGCCTCCGAGAAGACCGCGGCCGCGGAGGGCACGGTCGGGGAGCTGCGCCGCGATCCGTTCGCGATGCTCCCCTTCTGCGGCTACAACATGGCCGACTACTTCGCGCACTGGCTCGCGATCGGCGCCGAACTCGGCGATGCGGCGCCGGCCGTGTTCCAGGTCAACTGGTTCCGGAAGGACGCGGACGGCGAGTTCCTCTGGCCCGGCTTCGGCGAGAACGCGCGGGTGCTGCAGTGGCTCGTCCGCCGCCTGGAGGGGCTGGCGGAGGCGCGGCGGAGCCCCCTCGGCGACCTGCCGCTCGCGATCGACACGCACGGGCTCCTGCTCTCCGCGGCCCAGAAGGAGGAGCTGTTCTCCGTCCCGGTCGAGGCGTGGCTGGAGGAGTGCGCGCTCACGGAGGAGTTCTTCACGCGGTTCGGCGACCGGCTGCCGCCCGAGCTGTCCGCCGAGCTCCAGGCCCTGCGGCTCCGGCTCCTCGCCGAGAAGCTGCCGCTGGCGGCCTGATCCCCCTGACCGAGCCGGCTCCTGCCGGACACCCCTGTGGCCCGCGGGCGGATCATCCCCCTTTCCTCGCACCCCCGCGGGTCCACTCCCCCCTTCCGCTCCCACGACGACGGGCACCATGACCGACCGCATCACGCTCCGCTTCCTCGCCGCCCCGCAGGACGCCACCGCCGACGGCCGCAGTGCCCAGGCCGGCCGCGTCCTCGAGTGGATCGACAAGGCCGGCTACGCCTGCGCCGTGGGCTGGAGCGGCGGCTACTGCGTGACGGCGTACGTCGGCAACGTCCACTTCACCCGGCCCATCTCGGTCGGCAACCTGATCGAGGCGACCGCCCGCGTCATCCACACCGGGCGCACGAGCATGCACGTGCTGGTGCAGGTCGCGCAGGCGGATCCGCGGACCGGCCTCTACGAGGACGCCACGCACTGCCTCCTCGTGTTCGTGGCCGTCGACGACGAGAAGAGGCCGCGGTCGGTCCCGGAGTGGCGGCCCCGCTCGATCGAGGACCTGTCCCTCGCCGAGGGCGCCGCCGCGCGCATCGAGGGCCGCCGGAGGCTGCACGACGTGATGCGCGCCCAGGAGTACACCGAGGAGGGCACCGGTCCGCGGATCGTGTTCCGCTTCCTCGCGGCACCGGGAGACGTCAACTGGGGCGGCAACGCCCACGGCGGGATCGTGATGCGCTGGATCGACGAGGCGGCCGACGCGGTCGCACAGCGCTGGACCGGCCGCGACGCGGTGGCCGTCTACTCCGGCGGGATCCACTTCTACCGTCCGGTGCGCATCGGGCACCTCGTCGAGGTGGAGGCGCGCCTCATCCACACGAGCGCCCGGAGCATGCACCTGGCGGTGCACGTGCGCTCCGGGGACCCGCGGACCGGCGAGCTGGAGCTGACCACGCAGTGCCGGAGCGTCTTCGTGGTGCGGGGCTCCGACGGGGCGGCCGAGCCGGTCCCGCCTCTCGAGCCGCGGACCGAGGAGGACCGGCGTCTGGACGCCCATGCGCGCGAGCTGATCCTCCTGCGCGCGGCGCTGCCGCCGCTCCCGCTCGCGGGGACGGCCGGCGCTAGGGTCGGAGCGTGAAGCTGCCGATCCTCGTCCTCAACGGCCCGAACCTGAACCTGCTCGGCACCCGCGAGCCCGAGCTCTACGGCTCGGACACCCTCGCCGACGCCGAGGCGCTGGCGGCGGAGGCGGCCGAGCGGCACGGCTTCACGGTCGAGACCTTCCAGAGCAGCTCGGAGGGCGCGATCGTCGACCGGCTGCACGCGGCTCGCGGCTCCGTCTCGGGAGTGGTGCTCAACGCCGGGGCGTACACGCACACGTCGATCGCGATCCGCGACGCCGTCCTCGCGACCGAGCTGCCGATGGTCGAGGTGCACGTGAGCAACGTGCACCGGCGCGAGCCGTTCCGGCAGCACTCCTACCTCTCGGACGTCGCGATCGCCGTGATCGTCGGCGCGGGGATCGCCGGCTACGGCTTCGCGGTGGACGTGCTCGCGCGGGCAGCGGAGAAGCGATGAGCGGCCTCGGACGCTCCTTCGGCAGCGCGGTCGACGCCTACGACCGCGGGCGGCCCGGCTACCCCGACGACGCCGTCGACTGGATCGTGGGGCACGCCCCCGCGCGGGTGGCGGGCGCCTTCATCCCGGAGCGGGCCCGCGCGGCGGGAGCCGACGCCTCCGATCGGCTGCGCGCCGTGGACCTCGGCGCGGGAACGGGCAAGTTCACCGCGTCGCTCGCGTCCCGCGGCCTCGCCGTGACCGCGGTCGAGCCCGACGCGGAGATGCTCGCGCGGCTCGCCTCGAATCTGCCGGGGGTCCGCCCCGAGGAGGGGACGGCCGAGGCGATCCCCGCCGCGGACTCCTCCGCGGAGCTCGTCACCGCCGCGCAGTCGTGGCACTGGGTCGACGCCGAGCGCGCGGGAGCCGAAGTCGCCCGCGTCCTGGTGCCGGAGGGCGTGCTCGCGCTGGTGTGGAACATCCGCGACGAGTCGGTCCCCTGGGTGCGCCGGCTCGGCGAGGTCGCCGGAGCCTCCACCGCCGAGCGCTTCGAGACGCTCCGGCCGCCGCTCGGCTCCGCTCTCGAGCGGGTGGCGTTCGCGGCCTTCGAGTGGTCCTTCGAGCTGGACCGAGCCGGGGTGCGGGACATGTTCGCGTCCCGCAGCTCCGTCATCGCGATGCCCGAGGAGGAGCGCGCCGCGGTCCTCGCGGCGGTCGACGCCGTGGTGGACGAGGAGTCGGGCGGGAGCGGGACCGTCGCGATGCCGTACTCGACGCGCGTGACGATCGCGCGCCGCTCCTCCTCCGCCTGACTCCGCGCCGCGCGCCGCGGACCGCCCCGCCCGCCGACTACCCTCGGAGGGCGCCGCACCGGCGTGAGCACCGAGAGCACGAGGAGAGACGCACGTGAGCATCATCGCCGCCGCAGACGGGTCCGCACTGGGCAACCCCGGCCCCGCCGGCTGGGCCTGGTACGTCGACGACGAGCGCTGGGCCGCGGGCGGCTGGTCGCACGGCACGAACAACATCGGCGAGCTCACCGCGGTGCTCGAGCTGCTGCGCGCGACCGCGCAGGAGGAGGAGCCGCTGCACATCCTCTGCGACAGCCAGTACGCCATCAAGGCCTGCACCGAGTGGCTGCCGGGCTGGAAGCGGAAGGGCTGGCGCAAGGCCGACGGCAAGCCGGTGATGAACGTCGAGATCATCAAGGCGCTCGACGAGGAGCTGCAGGGCCGGGCGGTCACCTTCGAGTGGGTGAAGGGGCACGCCAACCACCGGATGAACGAGGCCGCCGATGTCCGTGCCCGGAGCGCCGCGACCGCCTACCAGCGCCGGCAGCCCGTCGACGCCGGACCCGGATGGCCGACGGCCGCCGCCGCGCCCGCCGCGGCCCCCGTCGAGGACTCCGCCACCCTCTTCTAGCCGCGTTCCCCCTTGGGCAGCCGCAGCAGCCCCGTCGCCACCAGCTCGCGCACCCGCGGCAGCACCGAGTCGGACACCGCCTCCTCCTCGACCTGGAGGAGCGAGGCGACCGCCGCCGCGATCGCCGCCACCGAGAGCTCGCCGTCGCAGGCGCCGACCACGGCGGCGAGCGCCGTGTCGACCTCCTCGACCCGGGCGAACCCGCCGCCCTGGCGCAGCCGCAGCACCGTCGGATCGTCGTTGCCCGGCCAGTAGTGCCGTTCCTCCGTGACGTCTCCGGCGACGACCAGGGCGAGACCCGCCAGAGCGCGATCGTCGAGCGACGCGAGGGCCTCGGCCGCGTCGAGGCAGGCGGCGAGGTGGCCGCCCAGGCCCGCGGTCGCGACCGGCGTGGTGATCCGCTCGAGGCGGCGGATCGGCGGGCGGGGCTGCTCGGGCAGGCGGAGCGTGACGTAGCCGAAGCCGACGCCGGTCACCCCGCGCCGCTCGAAGTCGGTCAGCCAGGCGTCGACCAGCGCGTCGAACGCGGGGCCGCGGGTCGTGCCGCCGTCCCGGATCCAGGTCTCGGCGTAGACCGCCGGATCCTGACGCTCGCGCTCCACGACCCAGACGTCCAGAGGAGAGGCGGTCCCGCCCATCCAGGCGTCGAGCCCCTCGGGCCCCGCCTCGAGCGCCTGCTCCAGCGGGCTGCGGGCGTCGGCGAGCCAGTCCGCGATCCGGTCGAAGGCGTCCGCGCCCTCCCGGTACTCCCAGTTCCCCAGGAGCTGCGCGACACCGCCGGGCACCAGGTGCTCGGCGGCTCCGAGGATGACGCGGCGCACGATCTCGTCGCCCTCCAGCCCGCCGTCGCGGTACTCGTAGGAGGGGACGCCCTCGGCTCGCGGCGTGATGACGAACGGCGGGTTCGTGACGATGTGGTCGAAGCGCTCCCCCGCGACCGGCTCGTAGAGGCTGCCGCGGCGGAACTCGATGTTCTCGATCCCGTTGAGCGCCGCGGTGAAGGAGGCGAGCGCGAGCGCGCGCTCGGAGATGTCGGTGGCGACCACCTGCTCGGCGTGGCGGGAGGCGTGCAGCGCCTGGATCCCGCAGCCGGTCCCCAGGTCGAGCACGCGGCCGACGGGCCGCTGGATCATCAGGCCGGTCAGCGTGAGGCTCGCGCCGCCGACGCCGAGCACGTGGTCCTCGTCGAGCGCGCGGCCGAGGGCGAGCTCCCCGAGGTCGGAGGCGATCCACCAGGAGGCCGCGCCGCGCTGGTCGACCACGTCGTAGGGGCGCAGGTCGAGGGCCGCGGTGACGACGGCTCCGGCCTCGACGCGCACCAGGCCGAGCTCCACCGCCCCCTCCAGCGCGAGAGCGCCGAACGCCTCGTCCGCGTCGTCCGCCGAGACGGGATCGGCCAGGAGGAACAGGCGGGCGAGGGTGGCCAGCGCGTCGTGGTCGCCGCTGCGCTCGAGGGCGCGGCGGGCGGGGACCCGGTCGCCGCGGTGCAGCGCCTCGGCCGCTTCGTCGCCCCAGAGCCCCCGCACGGCGTCCACGCCGTAGCGGGCGCGGATCAGATCGTCGCGCAGGAGGGCGATACGGGCTCGGTCGAACGGGTCTGCGGAGAACACCGCTCCATCCTCCTGCACACGGGTCGGCCACCGGGGCCGCCGCGGCCGTACGATCGGAGGCATGCCGCTGACCGGAGAGTACGAACCCAGCACGTCCGAGTGGGCCCGCGAGCAGGCGGAGCTCTACGAGCGGACCGGCGGAGCCGAGGGGAACCTCCTCCGCGGCCGCCCCATCATCGTCCTGACCACCGTCGGCTCGAAGAGCGGGAAGCTCCGCAAGACCGCGCTGATGCGCGTCGAGCACGAGGGCGAGTACGTGGTCGTCGCGTCCAAGGGCGGCGCGCCCGAGCACCCCGTCTGGTACGGCAACATGCTCAAGGAGCCGCACGTCGAGCTGCAGGACGGGCCAGTGAAGAAGGACTACGCCGCGAGCGTGCTCGAGGGCGATCTGCGCGCGGCCTGGTGGGAGCGCGCGGTCGCCGCGTGGCCGGACTACGCCGAGTACCAGACGAAGACCGAGCGTCAGATCCCGCTCGTGCTGCTCACTCCCTGGTCCTGAGCGCGGCGGGCGGCTCGGCCCGTCGCTGAGGCGGCCGTCCTCCGGTCGCGGTCGCGCCGCACGGCAGGCGCCTCACGTGGGCGGCGAGCCCAGCGGATCCCGTCCGGCCTCAGACCCGGGCCGCGATGAGGTCGAGCACCTTCGGGCTCGAGAGCAGCGCGAAGTGGCCGACCACCGAGACCGCGATGTTCTCGCGCGCCCCGGCGAGGCGGCTCCCTCCGGGGATGTACTGGTCGCGCATCCCGTAGATCGACGTGATGCGCGCGTCGGCCTCGCGCTCGGCCAGCAGGGTGCGGATCAGCGGGCGGTGGGGCGCGAACTCCCGGAGCGCCCGCGCCGGGGCGATCCGTGCGAGCGACGAGCCGTTGAACGGGGTCGAGACGGCGATCATCCGCTCGATCCGCCCGTCCTCGCGGTCGTCGACGACCATCATGTGCTTGCCGATCAGGCCGCCCTTGCTGTGCGCGACGACGACGACTCCGCGCAGATCGTGCTCGCGCAGGTAGTCCTGGCCGAGTCCGGCCGACGCGACGATCGGCCGCGTGTTGTAGCCGAGCGCGGGCAGCACGTGGATCGGATGGCCCGCCGCGTGCAGCCTCTCGGCGATGGGCCGGAGGAACTGCCACGTCTCGTAGATCCCGGGGATGAGCAGCACCGGAGCGCCGTCGCCGGACGCGTACCGCGACACGTCCCAGCCCTCCCGCAGGTGCACGAAGCGCGAGCCGTAGGCGTAGCGGTAGTCGCGGAGGTACGCGCGCCGCAGCGAGGTCGAGCGGCGCGGGCGGGCGGAGTCACGCGCCGGCATGGGCCCGCTCCAGCTCCGCGATGTCGAGGCGGCTCATCGCGAGCATCGCCTGCAGAGCGCGCGCGGACGCCTCGGGGTCGGCGCCTCCGAGCAGACGCGGGAGGACCTCCGGCACGATCTGCCAGGACAGCCCCCAGCGGTCGCGGAGCCAGCCGCACCGGCTCTCCTCGCCGCCGTCCGCGATCAGGGCGTCCCACAGCCGGTCGAGCTCGGACTGGTCGCCGACGGTCACGACGATCGAGACGGCCTCGGTGAACGGGAACCGCGGCCCGGCGTTGATCGCCTGGAACCGCTGCCCGTCGAGCTCGAACGTCACCGACAGCACCTCGCCGGGCGACGGGGAGCCCTCCGGCAGCACCTGGCTTCCGGTGATCCGCGAGTTCGGCACCAGCTCCGTGTAGAAGCGCGCCGCCTCCCCCGCGCCGTCGTCGAACCAGAGGAAGGTGCTGACCGCGCCCATCGGAGTCTCCGTCCTGCGCGGGAGGGTCTCCGCGGCTCCCTCAGTGTGCCGCGGAGGCGCCCTCCCCGCGACGGATCACAGCGGGTTGACGCCGAACGCCGTGGCCAGCTTGTCGATCTTCTTGGCGCGGCCCAGCCGGGGCAGGTCGCTGCCGTCGCGGATGACGCGGCCGCGGGCCTCGAAGTCGTCGAGGAAGTCGCGGGCCCAGGCGACGTCGGACGGCGTCGGGCTGATGACCTCGTTGATCACGGCGAGCTGCTCGGTGTCGAGGCAGAGCTTCCCGGTGAGGCCGAGCGAGACCGTGAGCGCGGACTGCTCGCGCAGCACGGGGTGGCTGTTCGAGACGGTCGGTCCGTCGATCGGGCCGGGCAGGTCGCCGATGCGCGAGGCGACGACCAGGCGCGAGCGCGGGTAGGCCATCGCGAGGTCGTCGGCGCTGGTGCCGGTGTCGCGGCGGTAGTCGCCGCTGCCGAACGCGAGGCGGAAGGTGCCGCGGGCGCGGGCGATCGAGACCGCCTCCTCGATGCCGAGGGCGGACTCGACCAGGGCGAGCACCGGGGTGGAGCCGCCGAGGCGATCGAAGGTCTCGGTGACGTGCTCAGCGGCCTCGGTCTTGGCGAGCATGACGCCGGCGAGGCCGGGCAGGCCCTTCAGCGCGTCGACGTCGTCGGACCAGAACGGGGTGGAGTGGTCGTTGATGCGGACCCAGGCGCGCTTCTCGCCGGTCAGCCACTCCGCGACGTCGGTCCGCGCGTCGGGCTTCGCCTTGGGGTCGACCGCGTCCTCGATGTCGAGGACGATCTGGTCGGCGCGGGACGCGTGCGCGGCGTCGAACGTCTCGGTGCGGGTGGCGTTCACCAGCAGCCAGGAGCGCGCGATCTCGGGGGCGACGTCGCGCCCCTTCCGCTTCGCGATGGCGGTGGTGGTGGTCTCGGGCAACGTCACGTTCGGGTCCTCTCGGTGGCGCGGTCCTCGCTCCGCGGACGCCACCGCTCTGCGACGGCGCCGGGGACAAGGGTAGCGGCTCCCCGTCGGCGGGGCTCCGGGCACTCCGGCGTCTCTCCACTCCGGGGCTGCGACGCCCCGAGCGCTCCGGATCAGCGGCCCTCCGGACGCTCCCACAGCGTCAGCACGGTCGTCGGCACCCGGATCCGCTCGCGCGGGACGAACCCCGCCTCCGCGAGCACCGTGTCCGCCTCGCCCTCCGGCAGCGCCTGCCAGACCCGGTCCGCCCCGGCGAGCGCGGCGCGCAGCGCGTCGCCCTCCAGCAGGACGTCCGAATACGTGCCCGTCGTCCTGTACGGAGCGGCGAGGGCGACGTCGTCCACGCCCGCGAACGCCTCCGGGTAGGCGGCGAGCGCCAGGCGGGGCCGGAGCGAGACCGTCCCGGAGGAGCCGAGGAGGACGGCGTCGCCCGGACGGGCCCGCTCCTCGACGGCGGCCGCCAGACCGCGGAGATCCTGCCCGGCCGGCTTCCCGGTGACCGTGCGCATCTGCACGAGGACCGGCAGGGCGGCCACCGCGATCAGGGCGAGGAGGGCGACGCCCGTCCGGGCCCTGAACGAGTCGAGCGCGAGGCCGAGGAGGACCGCGAGGGCGGGCGTGCTCGACGCGAGGTAGCGGGGGGTGAACATCGGCTCGACGAGGAGGGTCCCGAGCACCAGCACCGCCGTCGGCAGCACGATCCAGAGGACGAGGGCCGGTAGGAGCGGCCCGCGCAGGCCGCCCCGCACCGCGGCGACCGCGAGGAGCGCGACGGCGATCCCGGCCAGCCACCACGCGGATCCGAAGAACGGCTCGACCACGACGGTGAACGCGGTCACGGGCTGCAAGCGGAGCCAGCCGACCTGGCCGCTCTGCCCTGCGGCGAGGAGCAGCACCGGCACGGCGCCCAGTGCTGAGAGGGCGCTCGCCGGGAGAGCCCGCACGGCACCCCGGGGCGCCGCGGCCGCGGCGAGAGCGACGAGAGCCGGCAGCACCAGCACGGAGTAGAGGAACACGGCGTTCGCCAGACCTGCGACGGCCGCGAACGCGGTCCAGCGCAGGGCGCCTCCGGAGCGGGCCGCCCGCACGACGAGGACCGCCGCTCCCACCACGAGCGCGGTGGCCAGAGCGGAGGACCGCGCCTCGGTCCCCGAGAACGAGGACCGCGGGAGCAGCACGAGCACCGCGGCGGCGAGGAGTGCCGCCCGGGGCCGGTCGAACGATCGCAGCAGGACGACGACGCCCGCCGCCGCCGCTCCCGTGGCGAGAGCGGACGGCGCCCGCACCGCGAGCTCCGACTCCCCGGCGATCGCGATCCAGCCGTGCATCATCAGGCCGTAGACCAGGTGCACCGCGTCCTTCTCCTGCACGAAGGCGAGGAGCTCCCCCACCGGGAGCCGCGCCAGGCGGAGGGTCGCGGCCTCGTCGTTCCAGTAGGAGGGGATCCAGGAGCCGACGAGGGTCAGCGCGGTGGCGAGGGCGAGGACCGCGCTTGCGGGCAGGGTCCGGAGCGCGCGCATCCCGCCAGCGTAGAGGCCGGGCTCAGCGCGCCGAGCGCTCGGCGAGACCCTTCGCGTACGCGGCCTGGCCGACGTGCTGCGTGTCGTCGTCGATCACCGAGACCAGCCGCACCCCGAGGGTCACCGGCGGATCCCACTGCTCGTCGACGACGCGCGCGAGGTCCTCGTCGCCGAGCGTGTCGAGGAGGGCGAGCGTCTGCCGGTGCACGGCGTCGGCGTACTCCGCGAGCAGCGCGGCCGGCACCGCGGCGAGCGCCGCCACCTCGGCCGGCTCCTGCCCGTAGCCGGTCTCGTCGGGCCCGAAGGGCAGGCCGGACCGGCCGTGGAAGCCGTCGGCCGTCCACACCTGCGCGTGGCCTGCGAGCGGGGCGAGGTGGTCGTCCTGCACCCGGACGAGATGCCAGACGAGCCAGGCGGGCGAGTTCGAGCGGGCGTCCGCGCGGAACGCGAGCTGATCGGGGGTGCTGTCGTCGAGGACGGCGTGCACGTTCTCGTGCACCCGGCCGAAGGCGTCGCGGAGGAGGTCGATGGCTGCGCTCATGCCGCCAGCCTGCCGCTCCCGCGCCCGGTGCGGCACCCCCTCCGCGCGCCTCGGAGGAAGTGCGGAGGCGGGTGCCCGATACTCGGCCCGTGACCTCCGGATCCTCGAACCTGGCGACGAAGCCGTGGCTGACCTCCTACGCGGAGGGCGTGCCCGCCGAGATCGACCCTCCCACCCAGACCCTCGTCGACCTGCTCGAGGACTCGGTCGCGCGGTACCGCCGCGGCACCGCCCTCGAGTTCTTCGGCGCCGAGACCAGCTACGCCGAGCTCGGCGAGCAGGTCGCGCGCGCGGCGGAGGGCCTGCGGCGCCTGGGCGTGCGCGCCGGCGACCGCGTCGCGCTGGTGCTCCCGAACTGCCCGGAGCACGTGGTGGCGTTCTACGCCGCTCTCCGCCTCGGAGCGATCGTGGTCGAGCACAACCCGCTCTACACGCCGCGCGAGCTGCGGCGGCAGTTCGAGGACCACGGCGCCCGGTTCGCGGTCGTCTGGGACAAGATCGCCGACGTCGTCGCGACCATGCCCGCCGACCTGGGCATCGAGCGCGTCGTCTCCGTCGACCTCACCCGCTCCTTCCCGCTCGGCAAGCGCCTGGCGCTGCGGCTCCCCCTGCCGTCGGTGCGCCGGTCGCGCGAGAAGCTGACCGCGACCCCCCGCAGCCGCTCCCTGGTGCCCTTCGCGTCGCTGCTGAAGAACCGCCGCATCGCGCGCTCGCACCCCCGCCCGGTCCTCGGCGACACGGCCCTGCTGCAGTACACGAGCGGCACCACCGGGACGCCCAAGGGCGCGATCCTCTCCCACGCGAACCTCCGCGCGAACGCCCTGCAGGGCCGCGCCTGGGTGCCGGGCCTGCGCGAGGGCGACGAGACGTTCTACGCGGTGCTCCCCCTGTTCCACGCCTACGGCCTGACGCTGTGCCTGACCTTCGCGATCAGCATCGGCGCGAAGGTCGTGCTGTTCCCGACCTTCGACGTCGGCCTCGTGAAGGCGGCCGCGAAGTCGTCGCCGCCCACCTTCCTCCCCGCGGTGCCGCCCGTGTACGACGCGCTGGCCCGCGCCTCCGAGCGCCACGAGCTCGACCTGCGCGGCATCCGCTTCGCGATCTCGGGAGCGATGAGCCTGCCGGTCGCGACGGTCGACCGCTGGGAGCGCGCGAGCCGGGGACTCCTGGTCGAGGGCTACGGCATGACCGAGAGCTCGCCGGTCGCCCTCGGAAACCCGGTCGGCCCGACCCGCCGGCCCGGCACCGTGGGCGTGCCGTTCCCCAGCACGACGATCCGCCTCGTCGACCCCGCCGATCCGTCGGTCGACCGCGGCCCGGGCGAGTCCGGCGAGCTCCTGCTCCGGGGGCCGCAGGTGTTCCAGGGGTACTGGAAGCGGCCGGAGGAGACGGCCGAGGCCCTCCTCCCCGGCGGCTGGCTGCGCACGGGTGACATCGCGACCGTCTCGGCCGACGGCTTCGTGACGATCGTCGACCGGGCCAAGGAGCTCATCATCACCGGCGGCTTCAACGTCTCCCCCTCCGAGGTCGAGGGAGTGCTGGAGTCGCACCCGGACGTGACGCGCGCGGCCGTCGTCGGGCTCCCCCGCGAGGACGGCGGCGAGAGCGTCGCGGCGGCCGTGGTCCTGCGGGCCGGGACGGCCGTGGATCCGGAGGCGCTGCGCGACTTCTGCCGGCTGCACCTGACGCCCTACAAGGTGCCCAGGCGGATCGTCCCGGTGGACGAGCTGCCGACCTCGCTGATCGGCAAGGTGTTGCGCCGCCAGGTGCGCGAGAGTCTGCTGGACTGAGGCGACCGGAGCGGGCGGTGGCCCGCGAGGAGGAGGACGACATGGCGAGGATCGTGCAGTACGAGCGGATCGGCGGGCCCGAGGTGCTCGAGACCGTCGAGGCGCCGGAGCCCGAGGCGGGGCCCGGAATCGTGGTGGTCGCCGTCCGCGCGGCCGGTGTGAACCCGATCGAGTGGAAGGTGCGCTCCGGCCTGCGCCCGAGCCCGCCGTTCGACGGTCCGCGGAGGCTCGGGTCGGACGGCTCCGGCGTGGTCTCCGCCGTCGGTCCGGGAGTGACCGGTTGGAGCGTCGGCGACCGGGTCATCGTCAGCGGCGCCACCGGCACCTACGCGACCGCCGTCGCGGTCTCCCCCGACTCCCTCGATCCGCTCCCCGACGGACTCGGCTTCGAGGAGGCGGCCGCGCTCGGCATCCCGGTCTCCACGGCCTACCAGGCGGTGGTCTCGCTCGGCGTCGCGGAGGGATCGACGTTCGTCGTCCACGCGGGCGCCGGAGCGGTCGGCCGGGCGGCGATCCAGTTCGCCGTCGACCGCGGAGCCCGGGTGATCGCCACGGCGAGCCCGGCGAATCACGAGGCGCTGCGCGCGCTCGGAGCGGTGCCGGTCGCCTACGGGCCCGGACTGCTCGAGCGGCTGCGTGCCACGGCGCCCGAGGGCGTCGACCGCGTGCTCGACGCGGCCGGGACGGACGAGGCGCTCGCCGCCTCGCTCGCGCTGGTGGAGGATCCGCAGCACGTCGGAACGGTGGTCGCCGGTCCTCGGGCGGCCGAGCTGGGCATCCGGGCCTGGAGCGGCGGCAGTCCCGTGCCGCTGACCGAGGAGGAGCAGCGCCTCCGCCGCGAGGGGGTGCCGCTGGCCGCCCGGCTGGCGAGCGAGGGGCGCTTCGCGGTCGCGACAGGTCCGCGCCTCCAGCTCGAGCAGGCCGCAGAGGCGCACCGGCTCAGCGAGGACGGCCACGTCCGCGGGAAGATCCTTCTCGTTCCCTGAGCCGGGCCGGCTCCCGGCATCCGTCTCCCCACCGCTTCCCCCGCTCTCACCGTCGAGAAGGAGTCCCCGTGTCCACTGACGACACCACCCCCGTGATCCTGGGGGGCGCCCGCACCCCGTTCGCCCGCTTCTCCGGAGCCTTCGCGCCGCTCTCGGGCGTCGAGCTCGGCGCCGCTGCCATCCGAGGGGCTCTCGAGCGCTCGGGCGCCTCCGCGGCCGACGTCGACGCGGTCGTGCTCGGCCAGGTGATCCAGGCCGGAGCCGGTCAGGGCCCCGCCCGGCAGGCCGCGGTCCTCGCGGGCCTGGGCTGGGACGTCCCGGCGGTCACGATCAACAAGCTCTGCCTGTCGGGTCTCACCGCGGTGATCGACGCGGCGCGGATGATCCGGCTCGGCGAGGCGCAGGTGGTCGTCGCCGGAGGGCAGGAGTCGATGACCAACGCGCCGCACCTCCTGCTCGGATCCCGCTCGGGCCTGGGTGTCGGTCCGCGTCCGCTCGAGGACGCACTCCTCCACGACGGCCTGCTCGATCCGTTCGACCGCCGCCTGATGGGGAGGGTGACCGACGACGGCAACGCCGCACGGGGCATCCGCCGCGAGCGCCAGGACGCCTTCGCCGCGCTCTCGCACCAGCGGGCCGCCGCGGCACGGTCCACCGGCGTGCTCGCCGAGGAGATCGTGCCGGTCGCGGTTCCGCAGCGGCGCGGACCGGACCTCGTCGTGTCCGCCGACGACGGGATCCGGGAGGACAGCACGGTCGAGACGCTCGCCCGGCTGGCCCCCGCGTTCTCGCCCGAGGGCACGATCACGGCGGGCAGCTCGTCCCCGATCACGGACGGCGCCGCCGCGCTGGTCGTCGTGTCCCGCGGCTGGGCCCGCGAGCGCGGACTGCCCTGGCTCGCGACCGTCGCCGAGCACGGGCAGGTCGCCGGACCGGACAACTCCCTGCATTCACAGCCGTCGGCGGCGATCCTCCGGGCGCTCGGCCGCCGCGGTGCAGCGGTGTCCGACCTGGACCTGATCGAGATCAACGAGGCGTTCGCCTCCGTCGTCCTCCAGTCGGCGGACGATCTCGGCGTCGAGCCCGAGGCGGTCAACCCCGACGGCGGGGCGATCGCGCTCGGCCACCCTGTGGGCGCCTCCGGAGCACGGCTGGCCCTGCACCTGGCGCTGGCCCTCCGGCGCCGGGGCGGCGGGCTCGGCGTCGCCGCGCTCTGCGGCGGAGGCGGCCAGGGCGAGGCGCTGATCCTCGAGGGCTGACCGGCGGTCCGCCCCCAGGAGCGCGTCGGCGCCTCCGGCTACGCTCGCGGGATGAGCATCCTGAGCGCCGACGGCCTCGCCTTCGTCACCGAGCGCCACCTGGCCACCCTCTCCACCCCCGGCCGCCAGGGCCGCCTGCATGTGGTCGCCGTGGGCTTCACCTACGAGGACGGCGTCGTCCGCGTCATCACCTCCCGCGAGAGCCAGAAGGTGCTCAACGTCCGGCGGGGCGGCACCGCGACGGTCGGGCAGGTCGACGGCATCCGGTGGCTGAGCCTGGGCGGTCCGGCGACGATCGAGGAGGAGCCGGACGCCGTGCAGCACGCCGTCGAGCTCTACTCCCAGCGCTACCGCACCCCGCGCCCGAACCCCCTCCGCGTCGCCATCCGCATCGACGTCGACTTCGCCCTCGCCTCCTCCGGCCTGCGCGCGGAGTAGCCGGGTGGCCCGCGGCGACGCGCTGGGCGGGGGCGGCGCCGTCTCCTCCCTCCGCACCTACCGCTACGTCCGCCTCTCCCTGGTGGCGGCCGTGGTGCTCCTCACGGCCGGCCTCGTCCACCAGCTCGTCGTCGGAGGCCCGCTGCGCTCGATCAGCGCCTCGTACTACACCCCGGTCCGCTCCCTCTTCACCGGGGCGCTCTTCGCGGTCGGCGTCGCGCTGGTCGTCCTCGCCGGGAGGAGCGTGCGGCGCTTCCTCCTGCTGCTGGCGGGCATGACGGCGCCGGTCATCGCGATCGTGCCGGTGCCCCTCGCCTCGGAGGAGCTGCAGCGCCTCCAGGGAGCGGTGTGCCCGGCGGGAGGGGCGTCGTGCCTTCCCGCGACGGCCGCGGGTGAGGTCGCCGCCTCCCTGCCCGCCTACCTGGTCACGGCCGCGGCCGTCCTCGTCGCCTCCGTGATCCTGCTCGCCCTCGACCGGGTCCTCGACCGCTGGGCACTGGTCCGCACCGCGATCGCCGCCGCCCTCCTGATCTTCCTGGCGGCCTGGAGCACGCTCCCGTCGTTCCTGCGGCTCGGCCACTACGCCGCCGCCGGCGTCTTCTTCCTCCTCATCGCCGTCACCGCCGGTCTGCACGCCGTCGCGGTGCGCGAGGAGGGAGCGAGCGGGCCGGGGACGCCGCGCTTCTACTCCCGCTGCTACGCCGTTCTCGCGGTGCTGATCGCCGCGGTCGATGCGGCGCTGGTGCTCCTGCTGCTCACGGGGCGGGGAGCGGAGCTACTCGGCGAGCAGTGGCTCCTGCTCGGCGAGGCCGTCGCGCTCGCCCTCTTCGGGGTCTTCTGGGTGCTGCAGACCGTCGAGAACTGGGATCGTCCCGACGTGCTGCTCGTCGCGCCGGGCTGAGGGGGCCGGTGACGGACGGCCCCCTCAGCCGCTCAGCGCTTGAGGGTGATCGAAGAGCTCCGCCCGAGGTTCCCTGCGGCGTCGTAGGCGTGCGCGACGATCGCGTACCGCCCGGCCGGGTAGGAGGAGGCCGAGACGGTCAGGCGCCACGTGCCGTCCGACGCCCTCGTCGCGTCGCCCAGCCGCGTGGCTCCGCTCCAGAAGCTCAGCTTCGTCGTGCCGACGTCGTCCTTGGCGGTGGCGACCAGGGTGACAGAGCCGCGCACCGTCGATCCGCTCGTCGGCGCGGTGATGACGGTCTTCGGAGCCGTCGTGTCGCGCGACGGCGCGGGCGAGCCCGTGGGTGCCGGAGCAGGAGCCGCGGTGGGCGCCGACGTGGGAGTCGGGGTCGGGGTCGGAGCCGGTTCGTCGCCGAGGCCCCAGGCCGTCCACAGCTCCTCCGCGATCATCGCCTGGCCGGCGACGTTCGGGTGGAAGTAGTCGACGTCCGTCGAGAGCTGGTCGAGCGAGATCGGAGCCGCCGTGAGGGCGCCGCCGTCCCAGACGCAGTCGTTCGCGGCGGATGCGCAGGCCGATTCGAGTGCCTCGTTGAAGGCGGCCTCCCGGTCCTCCGCCGCCGCGAGCGAGGCGGTGTAGGCCGAGCCGGTCAGCGGGGCTCCGGTCGTGGCGTCGACTCCGCGCTGGGTCCGGCAGACCCCGCCCCAGGCCCAGATCGCGGCGCCCGGCGTCGGCTTCACGGCCTCCCACTCCGACTCGATGTCCGGGACCGAGCCGACGAGCACCGTCGCCTCCGGCCACTCCTCGCCGATCGAGCGCAGGATCCGGGTCGCCGACGCGGCGAAGGAGGCCGCGGGCGTCATCGCGTAGCCGTCGCGGGAGTCGGGCGAGAGGCTCAGCGAGCAGAGGTCGTTGCCGCCGATCAGCAGCGTGACCACGTCCGGCTCCTCCCCGGCCGCGACCGCGGCGTCGATCCGCGACTCGACTCCGCTGATGACCGCGCCCGACTTCGCGTAGTTCACCGCGCGGACCGCCGTCCGCGGATCCGCCGCCGCCATCCGGTTCGCGATCGAGTCGACCGCGGGCGCCGATCCCGTCGCCCAGGAGTTCTCGACGCAGTCGCGGTTCACCCCGCAGGTCGTGGCCGCGCGCGTGATCGAGTCGCCGAGCGCGAGCAGCGTCTGCGTCCCGGACGCCTGCGCCGGCGGTGCCGCCAGGAGCCCCGCCAGGAGCGCGATCGCCCCCGCGCCGACCCCTGCTGCTCTCCGCCGTGCCCTGTGTGCTGTGGTCCCCATGTCGTCCCGTCCCCTGGTCGTCCATCGTTCGAGTGCCTCGCGTGCTGCGAGAGCACGAGGGGCGAGCGTACGTCGCCGCGGCTCCCCCGACGGACCGGAGGAGGGCGGCTCCCGTCAGGCGCGGCCCGGATGGGGGACACGGAGGACGCACGGAGGCGAGCGGCCCACAGCTTCGGGCGCCCGATCGTCAGGACCTGCACGACCGGCCCGCGCGCTCTCCCGCCCGGAGAGCACGTGGACCGACGGCTCCTCCTCGATACTCTGAAGCGATGATCGGCCGTCGCCGTGGAGGGAAGAGGGATCAGCATGGACTACTCGAACGAGGACGATCTCAAGCAGAGGATCGGTATCGACTCTTGGAGGAATCTGTCGAAAGAGAAGTTCATAGCGTTCGCATCCGAGCTGCCGAACATGAGCGAGGAGCTCGCCCTGAAGGTCGTCGAGCAGTTCCCGGATTTCAAGAATCTCGTCCTCGACTCGTTCAGTGAAGTGCGAGATCAGGCGAGTTCAGCCGTTCGAGCCAACTGGAAGAGTCAGAAGAAGGTTCACAGGGCCTTCGCCGAGTACCGCGCCGTCCTGAACCGCGAACTGGATCGTGACACCCTGAGCGCGGCGGACCGCTACTCGGTCCTTCGGCTGTTCAAAGAAGCGATCGACGACGAAGCACTCAAGGATTCGGAGCACAAGGCGTTCGTGCTCCGGGCACTGGGCATCGTCGCGATGGTCGCAGTCGCCGGAGTCTCGACGGGAGTCGCCGTCCTCGGCGGTCGAGCCAGGATCGGCGGAGACGCCTAGTACCGAAGCCGATCCAACGGACCACTTCTCCGCCGACGAGCGCGTCGAGGCCGCGAGGCGGTCGACCCGCCGAACAGGCGAGGTTCCCGATCCGGCCGCCGGGAGAACGCAGAAGGCCCGCTCTCTCGAGCGGGCCTTCCGTGGTGGTGGATCCGAGGGGATTCGAACCCCTGACCTCTTCATTGCGAACGAAGCGCGCTACCAACTGCGCCACGGACCCGTGCCTTCCGAGCCGTCACCGGCCCGAACAACTCGTCCACACTAGCACGGACGAGCAGGCGCCTCGCACTCGGGTCAGGCCCCGCGGCGGCGCTGCAGCGCCTGGTCGAGGTCGATCGCGTCGACGCCGTCCACGACGCCCATCGCGGCGAAGCGGGAGGAGGGACGCGGCGCCTCGGGAGCGGGAGCGGCAGCACGCGGGACGCGCAGCGGCGCCACCTCGGGAGCGGTCGCGGCGGCGCGCTGGGCGAGCTCCGCTTCCGCCGCGGCGGTGCGCAGGCGCTCCACGGCGTCGATCGACGCCATCGCGGAGGCGGCGACCGTGCCCCGGGAGAGGTAGAGCGGCTTGGGGAGCGGCTGCGGCGTCCAGCTCGCACGGTCCTCGGCGAGCTCCTCGGAGGCGTCGTCCGCCGCCTCCTCGGCGAGCTCGGCCTCGAAGACCTCGGCGCGCCGGCGCTCGGTCGCGGCGGCCGTCGTCGCTGTTGCGGCCGGAGCGGCCGCGCGCCGGCGACCCGGAGCCAGCAGGATCAGCGTGCCGAGCCCCGCGACGGCGAGGAGCAGGCCGACGAGCGGCACCGCACCCGTGCCGCCGAAGGGCAGCATCACGAGCCCGACCAGCGCGGCGACCGCCCCGACCAGCACGGCCAGCGCGGCGCCCTGGCGCCAGCGCAGGACCGAGGGCCCTGACCGCGTGCTCCGCCGTGCGCTCGCGGTCGCCCGTCGCAGCGCGTCGCGCGCCGCCTTCTCCGCCTGTGCCAGCTCCATCGCCTGTGCCTTCTCTTCGGCTCGTCGTCGTGTCTCGGTCACCCGGAGCCGGCGCTGCTGCAGCGCCACCTCGCGGGCCGTCGCCTCCGCACGCACGTGCTCGGGCACTTCCGCGGTCTCGGCGAGGATCCGCAGCGTCTGCTGCAGCCTCACCGCGTTGCGCTCGGTCGCGTTGTACGACCGCCTGCGCATCCACGTGGGGATCAAATAGGCGACCCACAGAACGGCGGCGAGCGCCCAGACGACGCCCCCGCCCAGCCAGTCGCTACTCATGCGGACAACGCTAGGAGCACCGGGCACTCCCGTCCGTCATTACGGGTAGGTGTGTCCGTGCGGATCGCGGATCAGTCGGGGCCCCGTCGGAGGGACACCGGCGCCGTCGGAGGGTCCGGAGAGACCCGAGCGGCGCGAGGCGCGGAGATCCGCGTCGGTCGGCACGCCGACCTCCGACGGGACCTGCCCGTCGAGGTAGCGGCGGAGCACGCCGCGGGGCACCTCCTCCGCCACGAGGGCGAAGCAGAAGTGGTCGCGCCAGTCGCCGTTGATGTGGATGAAGCGTCGCCGCAGGCCCTCGTAGCGGAAGCCGAGCTTCTCGACCACGCGCAGGCTCGGCCGGTTCTCCGGGCGGATGCAGATCTCGATCCGGTGCAGCCCCAGGTCGAGGAAGGCGTGGTCGGCCGCGAGGGCCACGGCGATCGGAGTGATCCCCCGCCCGGCGTAGCGCTCGGACACCCAGTAGCCGATCGACCCGGAGGAGAGCGAGCCGTACCCGATGTTCGAGATGTTGAGCTGCCCGGCGAGCTCGCCGTCCCAGTCGATGAGGAACGGCACTCCCCCGCCGGCCCGCGCGTTCTGCTGCAGCGAGCGGATGCTGGCGCGCACGTCGAATGCGGCGCCTCCCCGGGGGTCGGACGCCTCCCACTGGCGCAGCCACGACCGGTTCGCGATCAGCTCCCGCTCGAGAGGGCGGGCGTCGCGCACGCGGATGGGGCGGACGGTGACACGACCCTCGGTGAGCGTCGGGATCGGGAGCGGCATGATGCGACCCTACTGCTCCACCGCACTGCGGGAGGGGGACTGGACTCCGGGGCGTTCCGTGCTTCCGTGGAACGGAGGAACGGACGGGATCCCCCGCCTCAGCAGGGGGTCCCGTCCGTTCCGGAGGCGCGCTCGCCGGGGCTCAGAGGCCGGCGACGAAGTCCTTCAACCAGGGCTTGAGGTCCTTGCCGAGGTCGTCGCGGTCGGAGGCGAGCTGCACGATGGCCTTGATGTAGTCGAGCTTGTCGCCGGTGTCGTAGCGGCGGCCGCGGAACACGACGCCGTAGACGCCGCCGAACTCGGCCGGATCCTGGGCCATGCGCTCCAGCGCGTCGGTCAGCTGGATCTCGCCGCCCTTGCCCGGAGCGGTGTGCTCGAGCACGCCGAACACGTCGGGCTTCAGCACGTAGCGGCCGATGATCGCGAGGTTCGAGGGGGCGTCCTCCTTGGAGGGCTTCTCGACCAGCCCGGTGATCCGCACCACGTCGTCCTCGTCGGTCGCCTCGACCGCCGCGCAGCCGTAGAGGTGGATCTGGTCGGGGTCGACCTCGAGCAGCGCGACCACCGTGGTGTCGCGCTGCTCGGCGACGTCGATCATGCGGGAGAGCAGCGGGTAGCGGGCGTCGATCAGGTCGTCGCCGAGGAGCACGGCGAAGGGCTCGTCGCCGACGTGACGTTGCGCACGGGAGACCGCGTGGCCGAGGCCCTTCGGCTCGCCCTGACGGACGAAGTGCACGTCGGCGAGGTCGCTGGCGTACTTGACGTGCTCGAGCTTCTTGTCGTCCTTCTTCTGGGACAGGTTCTGCTCGAGCTCGGGCACCGAGTCGAAGTGGTTGGCGAGCGCGTTCTTGTTGCGCCCGATGATCACGAGCACGTCCTGGAGGCCGGCGTCCGCCGCCTCCTCGACCACGTACTGGATCGCCGGCTTGTCGACGACCGGCAGCATCTCCTTGGGGATGGCCTTCGTCGCCGGCAGGAAGCGGGTGCCGAGACCTGCGGCGGGGATGACTGCTTTGCGGATTCGAGTGCCCATGGGGCGCCATCCTAGCGGCGGGGGAAGTCGCGGGAGTTTCGCGCCAGGACCGGCGACGGAAGGCGCCGGACCCCGTTCCGGGGCGGTCCGGGACGAGCGTCCCTCAGGGTCGTCCGCGCGGAGGCCGGCGCGGGGCCCGGTTCTAGACTGAGCGCATGCCAGTCGACATCACGCACGAGAAGCGGGCGCTGCGCGCCGAGCTGCGCGAGCGCCGCCGCACGCAGACCTCGACCGCTCGCGACCAGGCCGCGGAGCAGATCACCGCCCACCTGATCGAGCTCGCCACCCGCGTGGGGGCCCGCTCCCTCGCGTGCTACCTCTCCGCTCCGGACGAGCCGAGCACCCGGCCGTTCCTGGGCTGGGCCGAGAGCCACGGCATCCGCGTCCTCTTCCCCGTCTCGCGCCAGGACGGCCTGCTCGACTGGGCGGTCGGCGACGGCCACACCGAGACCCAGGGCCTGTTCGGCATGCCCGAGCCCGTCGGGCAGCTGCTCGGCCCCATCGCGATCAACGACGTCGACCTCATCGTCGTCCCGGCCGCCACCGTCGACCGGCAGGGGATGCGGATGGGCTGGGGGCGCGGCTACTTCGACAAGACCCTCGGCTCGATGGAGAAGTGCCCGCCGGTCTACGCCGTCGTCTTCGACAGCGAGCTCGTCGACCGGGTGCCCAGCGAGGTCCACGACCAGGCCGTCGACGGAGTCGTCACTCCCTCCGGCATCGTCGACCTGCGCCACTGACCCCGTCCTCCTTCTCCCCCACCCGCCTCCGAGGAGCCCCCTGTGCCCACCTACTCCTACCGCTGCACGCAGTGCGGCAACGCCTTCGACATCCAGCAGAAGTTCACTGACGACACGCTCACCGAGTGCCCGAGCTGCCAGGGGGCGCTGCGTAAGGTGTTCAGCGCGGTCGGCGTGACCTTCAACGGCTCGGGCTTCTACCGCACCGACTCCCGCTCCAGCGGGAAGTCGAGCGAGGGCGGCTCCTCCTCCTCGGGTGCCGGCTCGTCCGGCTCGGGCGCATCCGGCTCCGGCTCATCCGACTCGTCGTCGGGCTCCTCGGGATCGGGCGGCTCCTCCTCCGGATCCTCGGGTTCATCGGGCTCGGGCGGCTCCTCGTCCGGCTCGGGGTCCTCGGGCTCCGGATCGTCCTCCTCCTCGTCGTCCTCGGGCTCCTCCGGGTCCTCCTCCTCGGGTTCCTCCTCAGGGAGCTGACCCGCCACCCACCGCTCACGGCAGAAACGGAACGATCATGATCAACGGCTTCAAGGAGTTCATCCTCCGCGGCAACGTCATCGACCTGGCTGTCGCCGTGGTCATCGGCGCCGCTTTCACGACCATCGTCAACGCGATCGTGACGGGGATCTTCAACCCGCTCATCGGCGTGATCTTCGACGCCTCCTCCCTCGAGGCCCTGGTCTGGCCCATCCGACCGGGAGAGAACGGCGAGGACCCGACCGTCATCGCCTACGGCTCGGTCGTCTCGGCCCTGATCCAGTTCGTGATCGTCGCCTTCGTCCTCTACTTCGCGTTCGTCCTGCCGATCAACCACCTCAAGAACGCCGCGTTCGCCAAGAAGGCCGCCGACGCCCCCGCCGCGGAGGACAAGGCCCCCACCGAGCTCGAGCTCCTCGCCGACATCCGCGATCTGCTCGCCAACAATGGCACCGCAACCACCGCGAACTCCGGCAAGCACGTCGACTGAGTCGCTCTGTCTTCTTCCGCCGGAGGCGGAAGAAGACCGCGGTCGGCTTCCCGATGGAGAGCGTTCCGTGGAGCGGTGTGCGAACAGTGCGTTCGAAACGCTGGCACGCGTTTCGGACGACACCTGCACCCTCGGTAGGTCGCCTATCGGGGCCTTCAGCGTCTCCGGCGGGGACTGATCGTTCCTGTGTCCACGCCTTCATCGGACATCGCCGGGCATGAGGCGGAAAGCGGTCGATCAGCTAGGCACCGGACGGACGCGATCGTCCGCAGGCACCGGACGGGAAGCAGCCGGTCACCGTCGCCGGGTCCGACGTGAGCGGTCGCCGGACAGCGGCGTGACGCGTTCGCTCGTCGAGGCGGGGCGCGGCGGGGTGAGGTCCGAGGTCGTCGACGGGTCGAGCGCCGACTCGCGGATCACCGACCGGTCCGGCTGACGTCAGTAGTGCGGGGGGACGTCCTGGCGCAGGCGCGCGTCGTTCGGGCCGGTGTCGGGGCGCGCGGGCGACGCGGAGGGGTCGGCGACCGGAGCGTCGTGCGGGGACGGATCGGTGCCGGGCTTCGCGGGGAGCGTCGCCCGCCGACCGCCGCGGGTGCGCCGCAACGGGCGGTCGGCACCCGCGGGGGCGTCGGGATCCGGCGCCACGATCAGTCGCGCGGCAGCGGCTCGACGGGCTGCGTCTCCCCCGATGCCGGAGCGGCGGCGGCGGCAGGAGCGGCGGGAGCAGCAGGAGCCTCGCCGGCGGCGGGAGCAGCGGTCTGCTCCTCCCCCGCGGTCGCACCGATCAGCCCGGCCACCCGCGCGGCCACGGCCTCGGGGTCGGCGAACAGCTCGAAGTTGTGCACCCGCAGGTAGTGCCAGCCCAGCCGGCGCAGCAGCTCCGGACGCAGGCGCAGCGACACGCGCAGGCTCTGCGTGCTCACGTCGCGGTCGGTCTCGACCACCACGGCACGGGTCCCGTGCGCGGCGACGAGGGCCAGCTTGCCCTTGTGCCCGATGTTGACCCGGAGTCCGCGGCGCTCGAGGCGCGCGGCGAGATCCACCAGCATCGGCTCCGAGTAGTCGTCGCGGTCGCTCGGCTGGACGCGGTCCTCCGCCTCCTGCAGCACCTGCGCGAGCGCGACCATGCCGTAGCGCATGCGCGACTCGTCGATGTCGCCCGGGCGGAAGCACGAGACGATGTCCATCGAGCGGCGGGCACGGGTCATCCCGACTGCCAGCAGGCGCTCTCCGCCCGGCTCCGCGAGAGCGCCGAAGTTCGACAGCAGGCGGCCGTGGGGCGTCCGGCCGTAGCCGATCGAGAAGATGACGCGGTCGCGGCTCTGCGCGACCGACTGCTCCAGCGTCACGACGGCGAAGGGCTCGGGACGGTCGCCGAGGATGAAGTCGCTCAGATCGGTGCGCTTGGCGAAGGCCGTCAGCACCGCCTGCTGCACCCGCACGGCGTGGCGAGGACTCGCGGTGATGACCATCAGCGACTCGCGCGGACGGATCACGGCGTGCTCGAGCACCAGCTCGACCACCTTCGCGACCTCGGCGTCGACGGACTCGACGGCTCCGGAGTCGTTCTCGGGCATGCCGTGCCCGCTCGCGATGTAGTGGAAGCGGAGCGAGTCGTGTCCGAGGAACGAGCCGGCCCAGGGCAGCGAGTCGATGCGGCCGCCGTAGAAGCGGCGGTTGACCAGCTCGGCCAGGTCCTCGCCGCCCGCGCGGTAGCTGCGGGTGAGCGTGACGGTGTTGAGCAGCTCGCCGAGTCGGGCGAGCGCCGACTGGGCGTGCAGCGCCTCCACGTCGGTCCGCGAGGCGGTGGAGCCGAACTCCGGCGTCTCGTCGACGCGAAGGCCGAAGGGAGTGGGGGTCTGCGTGACCGGGTCGCCGAACGCGACGACCTGCTTCGCCCGGCGGATCGCTCCGACGTTCTCGGCCAGCGTGGTCGCCCCGGCGTCGACGAGGAACACCGCGTCGAAGGTCGTCTCGGTGCCGATGCGGTGCACCTCGTACGGCGAGGCGAGCCAGGCCGGAGCGAGCACGCGCGAGAGGTGCGGAGCGGCCTTCTGCAGCTCCTGAGGGGTCGTCGCCGCCTCGGTGCGCAGCAGCGCGCGCAGCGCGTCGCGCTCCTGCGGCCAGTCGACGAGCCCGATCTTCCAGGTCTCGGAGAGCTTCCAGGCCAGCAGCTCGGCGCTCGAGGCGGCGTGCGCCTCGTCGACGAGCTTGAAGTCGGCCTCGAGCCGGTCGAGCACGCTCGTGTTGCCGCCGAGCAATGCGCGCTCGTCGGTCAGCATGATCTCGAGCGCCGAGCGCCACCAGGCCAGGTCCAGCTCGCCCGCGACCAGCTCGGCCGGCACGTGGCGGCGCGAGAGGTCGGTGAGCAGCGGGTCCAGGCCCCAGTCGCGCAGGGTGGCGAGGAGGGTCGTCCGCTCCTGGAGGTTGGCCAGCACCTCGCTGTCCTCGGCGAGGCCGGACACCATCGAGGCCAGCTCCGCGAGAGGGAGCGAGGCGAGCTGCAGGTTCGTCCCGCGGCGGCCGAGCGGCTCGTCGAGACGGCTCAGCTGGTCGGTCACCTGCTGGTAGGCCACCTGCACGTCGGCGACGCCGACCGGGACCTCGGGGATCGTGCCGGCGACCGCGTAGCGCTGCCACAGCGTCCGCTGCTGCTGCACCCGGCGGAGCGCCGCGTTGAGGTCGGTGACGTGCGCGCCGGGACGCAGGTACTCGCGCGCGAGCTTCTTCAGGCGCCGGCGGTTGGTGGACGACATCTCGGCGGCCTCGCGGCGCGGCGAGGTGGCGACGATGAGGTCCTGGATCGAGCGGTCGAAAACGGCCGGCTGGAACTTGTCCAGCGTCTCGCGGACGTCCTGCAGCAGGCGCAGGTAGATGCCGAGCTCGGCGACCGACTCGAACGGGCGCATCCGCGTCTGGCCGATGACGTCCTGGGCGCGGTCGAGCAGGCGCGGCAGGTCGCGCAGGTGCAGGCGCTTGGCCAGCTCGTGGGCGATCTCGGCGTCGGCGGTGGAGTCGAACTGGGCCCCGTACCAGGGCGAGTCGCCCGGGCCGTAGCGGAACTCGCCCAGGCGCGCCGACTCGATCAGCATCCGGGTCGCCTCGGGGCGGCTGTGCGCGAGAGCGGTGACGGAGCGGCGGTCGAGGCGGGCGGCGGTCGACGGGGGCGTCCGCAGCTGCGAGAGGCGGGCGAGCTCCTCGAGGGCCTGCAGCGCCGAGACGCCGAAGCTCTCGTCGCGCCGGGAGAGCGCGCCGCGGTAGTCGAGCAGCACCTTCCGCAGCCGGAGCAGGGCGTCGTCGATCTCGCTGACGGAGGGGCGCGCGGCCTTCTCGTTGCGGCCGATCGACTGGATGAGGTCGCGGCGGAGCGTGCGGGGCCCGACTGCGATGCCGCCCAGGCCCGCCGAGAGCAGGCGCTGGTGGATGCTGTCGAGGCTCGACCGGCGGGCGCTGACGACCAGCACGCGCTTGTGCTGGGCGGCCAGGGCGCCGATCGCGTTGACGATGGTCTGGGTGCCGCCCGTGCCGGGAAGGGTCTTCACGACGAGCGAGTTGCCGGCCGCGATGTTCGCGATCACCTGCTCCTGCTCGGCGTCCGCGTCGAGGAGGAGGTTGTCGGTCGCCGGAGGACGCTCGTCCTGCGGGATGATCGACGCCACCTTCTGCGACTGCTGCAGCGCCCGCTTGGCGGCCGGGTTCCCGGCGACGGCGTCGAGGACCGGGTGCTCGAGCATCCGGGCGTCGCGGAGCATGTCGCCCGCCACGTCGGCGAAGCTCGAGACCACGAGGCGCGGGTGCACGGCGAACCACGGCAGGTGCGAGGTCAGGCCGCGCAACTGGTCGATGACCGGCTGCGGCTTGAAGACGCCGTTCTGCACGGCCAGCTCGACGAACTGCTCGGGGTCGATCGTGATGCCGAACTGCTGCTTGAGGGCGCGCGCGAGCTGCGGATTGAAGTAGGGCTGGCCCTTGAGCTTGAGCTCGAAGTCGCGGCCGTAGCGGCGGATGGCGAGCGGGCGCAGGAGCACGGGTGCGGTGAACTCCGTGTCGCCGGCGCGCCACTGGGCGAGGCCGATGGCGAGGTGGACGCCCTCGATGCCGCGGACCGAGCGCAGCTCGATCCCCTTGTCGGTGATCGCACCCGCGGCGTTCTTCGCGGTGCGCAGGGCGAGCTCGTCGCGGATGAGCGAGGAGAGGAGCGTCGTCTTGCCCGAGATGAACGGGGGCAGCCCGCCGGGGTGCGTGGTCGAGAGCTCGATGCGCGTCCGGGGCGAGTCCACGAAGTGGAGCAGGGGCGACGGACCGCCGACCTTGGCGAGCTCGTCGCGCCACGACTGCCACACCGGATCGGCCACGTTGCCGCCCTGGTAGCCGGCCTCGCCGCTCGTCACCTGCACGGGAGAGGTCGCCGTCGGGGAGAGCCGATGCGCGGACGCCTCCCCCTGGTCACCGGATTCGGGTGAGGTCGCCACCGGTCCGGCTCCTGGGAAATCGTCGACTCGTTGCACACGGACACCCTAAACCGGGCACCTCCGAAAGGCCGTAGCGACGCGGGTCGGCGGCACGGCACCTCCGAACGGCTCACCTGCCTGGAGCATCGGAGGCACGCGGAGCGCCGGGTCGGATCGGCGAGCGCGCCCGCCCGATCGGGGCGGGCGGGGGTCAGGAGGGCCAGACGGCCAGGGGCGGCGCCGTCTCGACCCGGCGCTCGTCGCCGACCACGCGGATCCGGCTGCTCACGCGGTCGTGCCCGGCGGCCGCGGCGACCGCGGTCATGACGAGCCGGGCGTGGTCGCGCGTGAGATGCCCGAAGGCGCTCCGCAGATCGACGGGACGGCCGGTGGCGAGCGACACGGCGATGCGGGCGACCGCCTCCTCCGAGAGGTCGAGGAGGCACGCCTGCTCGGCGAGGACGGCGAAGTCGATCCGCGGCGCGGCCTCCGTGGCGGCACCGGCCGCCCACGGGTGCTCGGGGCGGAGGCATCCGGCGCGGACGAGGAGCTGCTCCGCGGCTTCGAGGCCGGGCCCGGCGAGGACGGCGATCATGCCGCGGTCCGCTCGGCGCGGCGCCCGGAGGCGCGGACCCCGACGGACACGACGGCCGACAGCAGGCAGGCGACGCCGGCGATCAGCGGCGCGAGCCAGCCGAGGACGCTCACCTCGTCGACGTCCGCGCCGAAGTACTGCCAGTGCGCGATGGCGTAGACGAAGAGGGAGAAGAAGCAGAGCGCGACGCCCGTGAGCGCCGACACCAGGTCCGCCGGACGGACGAGGGGCTCGTGCTCCGCCGAGGCGGCCTGCTCGATAGCGGGCTCGGAGAGGGCGGCGGGCGGGACCTGCGGGAGGGTCGCGGTGGCGGGGTGCTGCGTCATGTCTCCGAGGCAACCAGCCGCGCGGTGTCACGGTCGTCACTCGCTGGCATGACGTCCCGAGCCGAGCGGATGGTGGCGCGGTCGGCCGGTCAGGGAGCGACGGGGACGTCCGCTCGGGCCGGTCGGCGTCCGAGCGACGACTGGAACCGCAGCAGGTACCCGTCGGGATCGGCCACCACCAGCTGACGGACGCCCGCCTCCTCCGCTCCGACCCGGTACCAGCGGGTCTCGAGCGGCGAGAACGGCGGCGTCCCGGCCTCGGCGAGCGCCGCTGCCGTCCGGTCGGCGTCGTCGACGTGCAGCTGCAGGTTCATCCCCCGGCCGAGCGGGCGCTCCAGCGGTGCAGCGATCCAGTTGCGGCCCCGCCCCGCCTCTTCGAGCATCACGTGCGCGGAGCCGAGGACCAGGTACGCGAAGCCCTCCTCGGGCCGGGCGTAGTGGATCCGGAACCCGCAGGGACCGCACCAGAATCCCAGGCTCCGGTCGAGGTCGGCGACGAGCAGCTCGGGGACGAGATCGGGATCGGCCATCCGCGCGTTCTACGCCTCGGCGCTCTCGGGGCGCTTCGTGCGGCCCGGGAGCAGGAGCAGGCCCGAGACGCCCACGACGATCAGCAGGATGGCCGCGACCGTCACGAAGGAGGCCAGCGCCAGCACGGGCATGATGATCGTCAGGACGCCCGCGATGACCGAGGCGATCCCTGCCGCGATCGGCAGCCACGCGGGGCCGGCGACGGTGCGGCCGCTGGTGATGCTCGAGACGCCGTCGAGGATCCAGCCCGCGCCGATCACGAGGCCCAGGACGCTCAGCGACTCGAACGGGTTCGACAGGCACAGGATGCCCGCGACCAGGATCAGGGCGCCGAGCAGGCCCGCGAGCCAGCGCACCCGGGCATCGAGCCGCGAGGCGGTGAAGGCCAGCAGCAGGCGGAAGACGCCCGCGGCGATCAGGTGGATGCCGAAGACGATGGCGACGGTCAGCAGCGTCGGACCGGGGATCAGGACGGCGATGACGCCGAGCACGATCGCGATCAGCGAGACGGCGATGATCCACCAGCGCTCGACGGAGGTGCGGGACATCGTGGGCGCGGCGGTCTCGGACATGGCGTTCCTTCGCGTCGGGGAGTGCGGACCCCTCGAACGTTAGGGCACCGGGGCGGGGTGGCGCGGGGCCTTGCGCCCGCCCGCCCGTGGACGCAGGTCAGTGGCGGGATCCGGTGCGCGCCGCGGCACGGTGCCGCCGCACGCGGCGCACCACGAGCGCGAGCAGCAGCACGCCGAACGCGCTGTAGATGATCGCGTCGAGCACGCCCGCGTACTGGTCGACGAGCTCGTACTGCGTGCCGAGGGCTGCGCCGAAGCCGATCAGCAGGCCGTTCCAGACGCCGGAGCCGAGGATCGTCAGTCCCGAGAACAGCAGCAGGTTCATCCGCTCGGCCCCCGCGGGGAGCGAGATGAGGCTGCGCACGCCCGGGATGAGGCGACCGAAGAGGACCGCCCAGGTGCCGTGCCGGCGGAACCAGCCGACCGCCTTCTCGAAGTCCTCGCGGTCGACCAGCGGGAGCTTGGAGAGCAGGCGGATCGAGCGCTCCGTGCCGATGCGGTGGCCGAGCGCGTAGAGGATCAGGCCGCCGAGGTAGGCGCCGAGGGTCGCCGTGATCACGACCAGCACCAGGTTCATCCGGCCCTGCTGGGCGAGGAAGCCGGCCAGCGGCAGCACGAGCTCGCTCGGGATCGGCGGGAACACCGTCTCGATCAGCGTCAGCAGGCCGACGCCCGCCTCTCCGAGCGCGGCGATCACCCGCGCGGCGACGCCGACGAGTCCGGAGAGCTCGTCGATGCTGTCGGAGGAGGAGGCGGTCGCCACGGAGGCGGGGGCGAGGGCGAGGGTCGCGATCGTCATGACTGAGAAGCTACTCAGTCCGCCGAGCGCGCACCTGGGAATCCGGCGGCCCGCTCAGGGGCGGCCGGTGAGCACGACGGTGTCCGATCCCTGCAGCCGCACCTCGACCGAGGCGATCTCGGAGAGCGGGAGCCCGGTGGCGAGGCTGGGCTCCATCGTCGTCCCCGGCGCGCTCGTCCACGATCCGACGGCCTCGGTGCCGCCCGAGGTGTCCGTGACGTAGAGGACGTAGCCGGCCGAGCCCGCGTACTGCTCGGCCGTGTCGGCCCAGCTGCAGTCCATGTCGATCCGCGTGCCCCACTGCTGCGGCACGAACCGTACGGAGGCCTCGACGGGGACGCCCGGAGCCGCGGCGAGCGAGACGGTCGAGCCGACGGTCTCGACGGGGGCGAGGGTCGGGCCGATCGCGAGCGGCAGGGCGACGGCGGCGGCGGCCGAGACGCCCGCGGCGGCGAGCACCAGGCCCGCGATGCGCAGCCGCGTCCGGCGGCGGACGGAGTCGGTGGCCGCGGCGAGGCGGGTCAGCAGTGCCGCCGGAGCCGGATCGCCGGCCGCCTCCGGCTCCTCGACCAGGCGCATCGCCTCGTCCTGGGGCAGGTGGGCCAGCAGGCCCGGCAGCGGGACGAACTCGGCGAGGGACTCGCGGCAGCCGGGGCAGGCGCGCAGGTGCAGCTCGTACTCGCGGCGGTCGGCAGCGGTCAGGGATCCGAGGAGGTACGCGGCGTCCCAGTCGCGGAAGGGGTCGTCGTGCCGGTCGTCGGAGGAGGGGTCGCGGCTCACAGCTCCGTCACCCCCCGCTCCTGCAGTGCGAGCTTGAGGGCCCGCATCCCGTAGTGCATCCGCGACTTGACGGTGCCCGGGGCGATCCCCAGCAGCGCGGCGATCTCGGTGACCGTGCGGCCGCCGTAGTAGGCGTGCACGATGACCGCGCGGTGGTCGTGGCTCAGTCCGCTGAGCGCGTCCGAGAGCAGCCAGGCGTCGAGCACCTGGTCGGTGCGGTCGGCGGTCGGGCGCTCGGGGACCTCGTCCGTGCCCAGCTCCCGGGCGTAGCGGGCGCTGCGGCGGTCGTCGATGACGAGGTTCCGGGCCACGGTGTAGAGCCAGGAGCGGGCGGCGGCCTCGCCCTGGGCGAGGATCTCGGGGTGCTTCCAGGCGCGCAGCAGCGCCTCCTGCACGACGTCCTCCGCCATCTGGCGGTCGCCGGTCAGGCGCAGCACGAACCGCCAGAGCGCGCTGGCGTGCTCGTCGTGCAGCGCACGCAGCATCTGGGCCTGATCCTCGGACATCTCCACCTCTTCCTGCACCAACGTAACGGGGGCCCGAACGGTTCAGCCGGTTCGCGCGAGCGGCCGCACTCTGGTACTCCGGAGTCGATGACCTTCCCCGATGCCGACGACGCCGCCCGCGTGCGCTCCTTCCTCCGCGACAACCGCTCGCGGATGCTCGACGACGTCCGGCACCTCGTGATGATCGAGAGCCCCAGCGACTCCCTCGAGGCGCTCGGCGAGCTGCACGCCTTCCTGGTGCACTGGGTGGGAGAGCGGCTCGGGCACGACGCCGACGTGCAGCACCGGCGTGCGCAGGACGCGCCGACCGCGACCAGCTGGACCGTCCCGGCGAGCGGTGGCGCAAGACCGCACCGGGGCACGCGTCCGTTCGTGGCGCTGCTCGGCCACTACGACACGGTGTGGCCCCTGGGCACGACCCGCTCCTGGCCCTTCGCCGTCGACGGCGACCGCCTGAGCGGCCCGGGCAGCTACGACATGAAGGCCGGGCTGGTGCAGATGGTGTGGCTGGTGGCCGCGCTCCGCCACGCCGGCGTCCCGCATCCGGCCGTCCGCCTGGTGATGAGCGGGGACGAGGAGATCGGCAGCGCCGCCTCCCGCCCGTTCCTGGAGCGGCAGTGCGCGGGCGCCGACGCGGTCCTGGTGTTCGAGGGCGCGATCGGCGACGCGGTCAAGACGGCGCGCAAGGGCATCGGGCGCTTCGTGATCGACGTGGTCGGGGTCGAGGCGCACGCCGGGGTCGAGCCGGAGAAGGGGGCGAGCGCGATCCACGAGCTCGGCTCGCTGATCCCGCGGGTGCTGGCGATCGCGCGGGAGGAGGAGGGCACCTCGGTCAACATCGGAGTGGTCTCCGGCGGCTCGCGGGTCAACGTGACGACGGCCCGCGTGCGCCTGGAGCTGGAGGCGCGGATCCGCGGATCCGCCGAGGCCGCCCGCGTCGAGGCCGAGCTCGACGCGCTCGCCGCCGCCGACCCGCGCATCCGGCTGGAGGTGCGCGGCTCCTGGGAGCGGCCCGTCTTCGAGCGGACCGCCTCCGTCGCCGCGCTCTACCGCAGGGCCGAGCGGGTCGCGAAGCGGATCGACGTCCCCCTCCGCGAGATCGCGGTCGGCGGGGCGAGCGACGGCAACCTCGTCGCCGCCCTGGGCCTGCCGGTCCTCGACGGGCTCGGCGCCCCGGGCGAGGGGGCGCACGCGCGCAGCGAGGCGATCGGCATCGAGGGCATGCTGGAGCGGACGGCGCTGGCCGCGCTGCTGGTCGCCAGCTTCGGCGACGAGCACTGACCGGCTGCAGAGGAAGGACGAGCGGATGACCCTGTACGAATCGCGCCCCGTGGGCGTCGTGATCGAGGCTCCGGCCGCGGAGGTGTACGCCTTCGTCTCCGACCCGGCGAACCTCCCGCGGTGGGCCGCGGGCCTCGCCTCCTCCGCGCTCGAGCAGGTCGACGGACGCTGGTTCGCCGACTCGCCGATGGGCCGGGTCGAGGTGCGCTTCGCCCCGCAGAACCCGTTCGGCGTCGCGGACCACGAGGTCACGCTCCCCGACGGGACGGTGGTGGACAATCCGCTCCGGGTGCTCGTGAACGGGGACGGCGCCGAGGTGGCCTTCACCGTGCGGCGGCGCCTCGGGATGAGTCTCGACGACTGGGACGAGGACTGCGCGCGGGTCGCGGACGACCTCGAATCGCTCCGGCTGCTGTTCGAGCGCGGGGCGCTGTAGGTTCGTCACAGCTCCGGCGCAGGGCCGGCACCCGTGAGAACGAGGACGCGATGACCTCCCCCGATCGTCCGAGCACCCGCCCCGCGAGCGGCATCGAGCTCAACGGCCTCGATACGATCCAGGAGTCGGAGCGGCACGGCCGCCCTCGCGACCTCTTCTGGCCGTGGTTCGCCGCGAACGTGTCCGTGCTCGGGCTGAGCTACGGCTCCTTCCTCCTCGGCTTCGGCCTCTCCTTCGGGCAGGCGACGCTCGTCAGCGTGATCGGGATCGTCGTCTCGTTCCTCTTCTGCGGTCTGGTCGCCGTCGCCGGCAAGCGCGGCTCCGCCCCGACGATGGTCCTCAGCCGGGCGGCCTTCGGGGTCGACGGCAACCGCCTCGTCTCGGTGATCTCCTGGCTGCTCACGGTGGGCTGGGAGACGGTGCTGGCCTCCCTCGCGGTGCTCGCGACGGCGACGGTGTTCGAGGAGTTCGGCTGGGACGGGGGCGTGCTCACCAAGGTGGTCGCGCTGATCGTGGTCGCCGCGCTCATCGTGATCGCCGGGATCGCGGGCTTCCGCCTGATCATGCGGCTCCAGCTCGCGATCACCGTCGCGACCGCCGTGCTGACCGTGGTCTACGTCGTGCTCGTCCTCGACCGGATCGACCTCGCCGCCGTCGGCGCCCTGCCCGCGGGCTCGGCCGCCGCGGTCATCGGCGGGCTCGTGTTCATGATGACCGGCTTCGGGCTGGGCTGGGTGAACGCCGCGGCCGACTACTCCCGCTACCTCCCCCGCGGTGCCCGCACGAGCGGAGTGATTGCGTGGACGACGATCGGCGGAGCGGTCGCGCCCGTCGTGCTGGTGGTCGTCGGCCTGCTGCTGGCCGGCTCCTCGCAGGAGCTCTCGGACGCGATCGCCGCGGACCCGATCGGAGCGCTCGCCGGGATCCTGCCGACCTGGTTCCTGCTCCCTTTCATCGTCGTCGCGCTGCTCGGCCTGATAGGCGGGGCCGTGATGGACATCTACTCCTCGGGCCTGGCGCTGCTCAGCACGGGGCTCAAGGTCTCGCGGCCGGTGGCCGCCGGGATCGACGGCGTGCTGATGGTCCTCGGAGCGGTCTACGTCGTGTTCGTCGCGGGCGACTTCCTCGGCCCGTTCCAGGGCTTCCTGATCACCCTCGGCGTGCCGATCGCGGCCTGGCTCGGCGTGTTCCTCGCCGATCTCCTCCTCCGCCGGCGCGACTACGACCAGGAAGCCCTGTACGACTCCCGCGGCCGCTACGGCAGCGTCTCGGCGGTCCCCGTGGCCCTCGTGCTGATCGGCGCGATCGTCGGCTGGGGCCTGGTGGTCAACTACTCCCCCGGGTTCGAGTGGGAGGGCTACCTCCTCGGCCCGCTCGGCGGCCGCGACGGCGACTGGGCCGGCGCCAACCTCGGCGTCCTCGTGGCGCTCGTGATCGGCTTCGCGGGAACGCTCGCCCTCTCGCGCGGGGCCGTCCGCCGCCAGGAGGCCTCGGCGTGAGCCTGCTCGTCGCGATCGACCTGCAGCACGTCTTCGCCGACGCCGAGTCGCCGTGGGGATCCGGCGGATTCGAGCGCGCGGCCGAGGGGACCCGCCGGCTCCTCCCGGCGTTCGGCGAGCGGGTCGTGACCACCCGCTTCGTCGCCCCGGAGCGGCCCGCCGGCGCGTGGATCCCCTACTACCGCGAGTGGCCGTTCGCGCTCGTCCCCGAGAGCGACCGGCTCTACGAGCTCGTGGCCGGGTTCGAGGGCCACCGCACGATCACCGCCACGACCTTCGGCAAGTGGGGGCCCGAGCTCGAGGCCGAGCTCGACGACTCCCGCGAGCTCGTGCTCACCGGCGTCTCGACCGACTGCTGCGTGCTCTCGACGGCGCTGGCGGCCGCGGACGCCGGAGTGCGGGTCAGGGTCGCCGCGGACGCCTGCGCGGGCGCCTCCGAGGCCGACCACCAGCGCGCGCTCGACGCCATGTCCCTGTACGCGCCGCTGATCGAGATCACGACCGTGGACGCGGTGCTGGCGGACCTGCGCGACCGGGGCTGAGACCGCGGGCGGGACGCGAGCCGCTTCCGCCGGTCGGCCCCGCGCGTCGCGGGGCGACCCCGTCACCCGGCATGATGTCGGCATGTCCTCCACCGACGAGCGCGTCAGCCCGGCTTCCCGCACCCTGGTCATCGGCGAGGCGCTGATCGACATCGTCGAGCGCGACGGCAGCGCCACGGAGCACGTCGGCGGCTCCCCGGCCAACGTCGCCCTCACGCTCGCCCGACTCGGGCGACCCGCGACCCTCGTCACCGACATCGCCGACGACGAGCGCGGCCGCCGCATCAGCGCCCACCTCGAGGCCTCCGGAGTGGAGGTCCGGCACGGCGACTCGGAGCGCACCAGCACCGCTCGGGCGGTCCTCGCCGCGGACGGGTCGGCCCGCTACGTCTTCGACCTCTCCTGGAACCCGCCGGCGGCGGACCCGGAGGGCGCCTCCCACGTCCACACCGGCTCCATCGCGATCTTCCTCGAGCCGGGCGGATCCGCCGTGCTCGAGCTCCTCGAGGCTCTGCCCGCCGGAACGACGGCGAGCGTCGACGCGAACATCCGCCCGGCTCTGGTCGGCGCGCACGCCGAGGCGCTCGCGCGCTTCGAGCGGATCGCCGCCGCGTGCGAGGTCGTGAAGCTCAGCGATGAGGACGCGGAGTGGCTCTACCCGACGATGCAGCTCGACGAGGTCCTCAGCCGACTGCTCTCGCTCGGGTCGCAGCTCGCGGTCGTCACACGCGGCGCGGAGGGACTGCTGCTGGCCTCGACCGTCACGCGGGTGACCGTGCCCGCCGCCCGGATCGTGGTGGCGGACACGATCGGCGCCGGCGACTCCGCGATGGGCGCGATCCTCGACGAGGCGTTCCGCCAGGGCCTCGGCGCCGCGAACGGGATGCTCCTCGACGGCCCCGCCCTGCACGCGATCGGCCGCCACGCCGCGCACGTCGCCGGCATCACGACCTCCCGCTCCGGCGCGAACCCGCCCACCCGCGACGAGCTCTGAGGGCCGGGGGCGGACCTTCTGCAGGACGCCCCTGGTGCTCGCGTCGGGACGCGGAGATACTGGGCGCACCTCGACGGAAAGGCGTGCCGTGCCCACTTCACTGAGCCCCTACATCGGCTTCGACGGCTCCGCGCAGGAGGCGATGGAGTTCTACCGGGACGTCCTCGGCGGCGAGCTCAGCTCCAGCCGCTTCGGCGACTTCGGGATGAGCGCGGATCCGGCCGACCAGGACCGGATCATGCACGCCCAGCTCGTCACGCCGAGCGGGATGATCCTGATGGGCTCCGACTCCCCCTCCTCGAGCCCGGCCGAGAGCGGCGCCCGCATCACGATCGCGCTCTTCGGCGACGACGACGCCGAGCTGAGCGGCTACTGGGACGGCCTGGCCGAGGGCGGCACGGTCGTCGAGCCGCTGGTCGCCTCGCCCTGGGGCGACCGCTTCGGGATGCTGGTCGACCGCTACGGCGTCGGCTGGATGGTGAACATCGCCGCTCCGCCGGCCTGACGCTCCTCCCCAGCGCGGGATCGGGGCACGCCTCCCCCGGGTGCGTCCACCCGTCCCGCCGGGCGCCGCGGCAGGCGCAGAATGGAGGGGCCGCTCCCGCTCCGGGAGCCGTCCCACCTCTCACGAAGGCTGCAGATGACGATCACGCTCGGGTACAAGGCATCGGCGGAGCAGTTCGGCGCCCGGGAGCTCGTCGAGCTCGCGGTCGGCGCCGAGCGGCACGGCTTCGAGACCGCGGTCGTCTCGGACCACTTCCAGCCGTGGCGGCACACGGGCGGGCACGCGCCGTTCTCCCTCGCCTGGCTCGCCGCGGCCGGTGAGCGCACCTCCACCATCACTCTCGGCACCTCCGTCATGACCCCGCACTACCGCTACAACCCCGCCGTCATCGCCCAGGCGTTCGGCACGCTCGGCGTGCTCTACCCCGAGCGGATCATGCTCGGCGTCGGCACCGGCGAGGCGCTGAACGAGGTCGCCACCGGCTATCAGGGCGCGGGCGAGCAGACCTGGCCCGACTTCAAGGAGCGCTTCGCCCGCCTGCGCGAGGCCGTGCGGCTGATGCGCGCGCTGTGGGCGGGCGACCGCGTCACCTTCGACGGTGAGTACTACTCCACGCACGAGGCGTCGATCTACGACAAGCCCGAGAGCGGCGTGCCGGTCTACATCGCGGCGGGCGGCCCCGTCGTCGCCAAGTACGCCGGCCGGGCGGGCGACGGCTTCATCTGCACGTCGGGCAAGGGCATGGAGCTCTACACCGAGAAGCTGCTCCCCGCCGTCGAGGCGGGCGCCGCGGCGGCCGATCGCGACTCCTCGACCATCGACCGCATGATCGAGATCAAGCTCTCCTACGATCCCGATCCGGCGCTCGCGCTCGAGAACACGCGCTTCTGGGCGCCGCTCTCGCTGTCGCCGGAGCAGAAGCACTCGCTGACCGATCCGGTCGACATGGAGCGCGCCGCCGACGAGCTGCCGATCGAGCAGGTCGCGAAGCGCTGGATCGTCGGCTCCGACCCCGAGGAGACGGTCGCGCAGATCAAGCCCTACGTCGACGCGGGCTTCACCCACCTGGTCTTCCACGCCCCGGGCGACGACCAGCAGCGCTTCTTCGACGCTTTCGAGCGCGACCTCGCGCCGCGGCTGCGCGCGCTCTGACCTCCCGCCTCCGCCACGACCCCCTTCGGAAGGGCCGCTCCCGCATGACCACGGCCACCCTGCTCGCCCGGCTCGACCGCGGCGAGGCGCTGACGCGCGAGACCGCCGAGGAGCTCCTCGGCGCGCGCGGCGACGACCTCGACCTGCTGCTGGAGGCCGCCGGCCGCCTGCGCGACGACGGACTCGCCCGCCGCGGACGGCCCGGCGTCGTCACCTACTCGCGGAAGGTCTTCGTCCCGCTGACCAAGCTCTGCCGCGACCGGTGCCACTACTGCGTCTTCGTGGAGACACCGGGCGGGCTCGCGGCCAAGCGCGAGTCGACCTTCATGGAGCCGGAGGAGATCCTCGAGGTCGCCCGCGCCGGTGCCGCGCTGGGCTGCAAGGAGGCCCTGTTCACGCTCGGCGACCGCCCGGAGGACCGGTGGCCGGTCGCCCGCGCCTGGCTGGCCGAGCACGGCTACGCCTCGACGCTCGAGTACGTGCGCGCGATGGCCGTCCTGGTCATGAGCGAGACGGGCATGGTCACGCACCTGAACCCCGGCGTGATGTCGTGGGCCGAGCTGCAGCGGCTCCGCCCGGTCGCGCCCTCGATGGGCATGATGCTCGAGACGACCGCCGAGCGCCTCTGGTCCGAGAAGGGCGGCGTGCACTACGGCTCCCCGGACAAGGACCCGGCGTTGCGCCTGCGCGTGCTCGAGGACGCGGGACGCAGCCGCATCCCCTTCACCACCGGCGTGCTGCTGGGCATCGGCGAGAACGCGGCGGAGCGGGCGGACGCCCTCTTCGCGATCCGCGAGTCCCACGAGCGGTGGGGCCATGTGCAGGAGTGCATCGTCCAGAACTTCCGCGCGAAGCCGCGGACGGCCATGCAGAACGAGGTCGACCTCGAGCTGCAGGAGTACGTGGCCAACGTCGCGGTCGCGCGCCTCGTGCTGGGCGCCGAGGCGACGATCCAAGCGCCGCCGAACCTCACCGACGAGCAGGAGCTCGGGCTGCTGCTGCGCGCCGGGGTCGACGACTGGGGCGGTGTCAGCCCGCTCACGGCGGATCACGTGAATCCGGAGCGCCCCTGGCCGAACATCGACGACCTCGCGCGGCTCACCGCGGCGGCCGGCTACCGGCTGCACGAGCGGCTGACCGCCCACCCGCAGTACCTCCGCGACTCGGCCACCTGGATCGATCCGCGCGTCGCTCCCTACGTCGAGGCACTCGCCGACCGCGGGACCTGGCTCGCCGACGAGGCGGCGGCGGTCCTCCCCCGGCCCTACCGCGACTCGCTCGACCCCCTGCCCCGACCGGTCGCGCCCGCCCTCGGCGCCGTGCTCGCCCGGGCGGAGACGGACCCCGCCGGTCTCGAGGACGCCGACTACCTCGCCCTGCTCGCAGCCGACGGCGACGACCTCGACGCCCTCTCCGCTCTGGCGGACGACCTGCGGCACGACGCCGCCGGCGACGAGGTCTCGGTCGTCGTGAACCGCAACATCGACACCTCGCTCTGGGGAGTCGGCGATCTGACCGTCGAGCGGCTGGAGGAGCTCGCCGACGAGGCGGTCGCGCTCGGCGCCACCGAGCTCTGCCTTCAGGGCGCGATCGGACCGGAGCACCCGGGCGACGATCTGCTGCTGATCGTCCGCACGCTGAAGCAGCGGCAGCCCTCGCTGCACCTGCACGCCTACCGGCCCGGCGAGATCCTCGAGGTCGCCCGGCGTACGGGCCGAACCCTGCCCGAGATGCTCGACGCTCTGCGCGAGGCCGGCGTGGACTCCGTCCCGGGGACCGCCGCCCGCATCCTCGACGACGACGTCCGCGCCGTCCTGAGCGAGGGGACGGACCCGACCGTGGCCGAGTGGCGGGAGGCGATCACGGCCGCGCACCGCAGCGGCCTCCGCTCCACCTCGACCATGGTCTACGGACACGTCGAGACCCCCGAGCAGCAGCTCGCGCACCTGCGCACGCTCGCGGCGATACAGGACGAGACGGGCGGCTTCACCGAGTTCATCGCGATGCCCTTCGTCCCGGCGGAGGCGCCTCCTTCCGTGGTGCGCGCGAGCCGGGGCGGGCCGACCCTCCGCGAGACCCGCGCCGTGCACGCCGTCGCACGGCTCATCCTCCACGGCCGGATCGCCCACGTGCAGACCGCCTGGACCAAGCTCGGACTGCATGCGGCGCAGGTCCTCCTCCGCGGCGGGGCGGACGACCTCGGCGGCCTGCTGCTCGACGGGGCCCTGCGGCCCGAGGCCGGAGCGGAGGCCTACCGCTCGCTCGACATCGCGACCGTCGCCCGGCTGAGCGGCGAGATCGGCCGCGGCTGGCGCCAGCGCACCACGACGTACGGCGTGGTCGCGCCGGAGAGGGCGCTGCGGGCGGAGCCCGTCGCAGCGGCGGGTCCTCAGCGGATGCGCCTCCCGGTCCGCGGGACCCGCCGGGCGTCATGACCCGCTCCGAGTACCTGCGGCGCCAGGCCGAGCTGGTCCGGGAGGAGCGGATCGAGTCGGACAGCGCCACCGTGCGGCTGCTGACCGCGGGCGCCGGGAGCCCGCGCGCGGTCCTGCTGCTGACCGGCGTCGGCCGGGGCGCACGGAGCGACACCGGGCTGCTGCTGCCGATGCTGGCGCGGCGCCACCGCGTCGCCGCGCTCGAGCTCGCCGATCTCGGCGACCCCTGGCTCGACGGACCCGCCGCGGTCCGCGCCTCCCTGGACGCGCTCGGCGCCGAGGAGGCCGTCCTGATCGGCCACTCGCTCGGAGCCGCCGTGGCCCTCGCCGCGGGCGATCGGCGGGTGCGCGCCCTCGCCCTCGTGGCCGGATGGCTGCGCCCGACGGAGCGCCTCCTCCGCACGGCGCGCCTCTGGCCGATGCTGCCGCCCGACGCGCAGGAGGAGGCCGCTCGGCTCCTCGCCGTCCGCTCGGCCACCACCTCCTCCCCGTGGGGCGCCGACGCCGCCAGGATGCTCGCCGCCTCCGCCCGGGCCGACGTCGCTGCGGCCGCTATGGACTGCCGGGTTCCCGCCCTCGTGGTCGGCTGCTCCGCCGATGCCGTCGCAGGAGTCGAGGGCGCCGAGGCCCTGCTCGGCGCGATCGACGACGCCCGCTACGCCGTCCTCGACTCCGGTCACGCGGTGCTCGCCGAGCGGCCCGCCGAGCTCCTCGCCGTCCTCGAGCACTTCCTCGCCGATCCGCACCGCGACCCGGCGGGCAGCGTCCTGGCGAGGACGACGGTCTGATGGACGTCGACGTCGTCGTGATCGGCGCCGGGTTCGCCGGGCTCGGAACCGCGGTCCGCCTGGAGCGCCGCGGCGGGACCTCGTTCGTCGTGCTGGAGCGCGCCGAGCGGATCGGCGGGACCTGGCGGGACAACGTCTACCCCGGAGTCTCCTGCGACATCCCCTCGCACCTCTACTCCTACTCCTTCGCCCCCGAGGCCGACTGGTCGGCGTTCTACGCCCCCGGGGCCGAGATCCAGTCCTACCTCGAGCGCGTCGTCGAGAAGGAGGGCCTGGCGCCCCGGCTCCGGCTGGGGACCGAGGTGCTCGAGGCGGTCTTCGACGAGGAGGCGCACCGCTGGCGGGTGCGCACCTCCCGGGGCGACTACTCCGCCGCGGTCCTCCTCGTCTGCGCGGGGCGCCTCTCCGAGCCCCGCCTCCCGGCCGTCCCGGGCCTGGATTCGTTCGCGGGTCCCGCCTTCCACTCCGCCCGCTGGCGGGACGACGTCGACCTCGACGGGAAGCGCGTCGGCATCGTCGGCTCGGGAGCCTCCGCCGTGCAGATCGTGCCGCACCTCGCCGAGCGCGCCGCCGAGGTGGTGCTCTTCCAGCGCTCAGCCCCGTACGTCGTCCCCCGCCGGAACCGCCCGTACCCGCCGGAGGAGCGCCGAACCCTCTCCCGCGCGCCCGGGGCCCTGGCGAGGCTCCGCGAGGAGCTGTTCTGGCGCGCCGAGCTCGGCTTCGCCGGCCGCGTCGCCGTGCCCGAGGCCATCGACCGGCTGCGGGCGGAGGCGCTCGGCCACCTCGAGTCGCAGATCATCGATCCCGCACTCCGCACCGTGCTGACTCCGGACTACGAGATCGGCTGCAAGCGCGTGCTCCTCTCGGACGACTACTACCCCGCTCTCGCGCAGCCGCACGTCCGCGTCGTCCCCGGTCCGCTCCGGCGCCTCGAGGAGGGGGCCGCGCTCGGCGACGACGGCGTCCCGCACGGGGTCGACGTGCTCGTCTTCGCGACCGGCTTCCACTCCACGCGGCCGCCCTTCGCCCGGCGCATCCGCGGCCGCGGCGGCGTCCTCCTCGCCGACCGCTGGGCCGACGGCATGGTCGCGTACGAGTCGACCGCGGTCCACGGCTTCCCGAGCCTCTTCGTCGTCAACGGCCCCAACGCGAGCCTCGGCCACAACTCCGCGGTGCACATGATCGAGACGCAGATCGCCTACGTGCTCGCCGCGCTCGACCACCTCGCGGTCTCCGGCGCCGACCGGCTCGAGGTCACCGCCGAGGCCGAGGCCGCCTCCGTCGCCCGCCTCGACGCCCTCAGCGCCGACACCGTCTGGACCAACGGCGGCTGCGAGAGCTGGTACCTGGACGACAACCGGCGACTCACCCTGCTCTGGCCCGACTTCGCCTTCGCCTTCCGCGAGGAGCTCGGCCGGTTCGACCCCTCGGCCTACACGACCTGACCGCGGCTCGCTATCGTGACCGCATGACCGACCGCGTGCTCGCTCCCGAACCGCCCGCCGACGGTGCGAAGCCGAAGGGACCGGCCTCGTACTTCCCGAGCATCGAGAAGACCTACGACCGTCCCGTCCAGGACTGGCTGGACCTCGCCGACGAGCGTCTGCGCTCCGAGCCGCACATGCAGGTCGTCACCTGGCTGAAGACCGAGCACGGCCTGGGCCACGGCCACGCCAACGCGATCGTCGCCTACGTCCGGGCCGCCCGCGCCTGACCGGTCCGCCCGTCGTCCGCACAGGCTAGGCCCGCCGGCCTCCCCGGACCACCCGTCGTCGGCGCCCGCGCCGTCCGGGGATAATCGGGGCATGCGCGAAGACGACGATGTCGATCTGGTGATCGACGCGTGGGCCGGGGCCCTGCCCGACCTCGATTTCGCGCCTCTGGACGTCGTCTCCCGCCTCCGCCGGCTCAGCCCGCGCGTGCAGGAGGTGCGGCGGCAGTCCTTCGCCGTCAGCGATCTCGCCCCGTGGGAGTTCGAGCTCCTCTCGCTGCTGCGGCAGCGCGGGGAGGGCGGGATGACGCCCTCGGCCCTGGCCACGCACCTCGCGCTGTCCAGCGGCAACCTCGCCAGCCGCGTCGACCGCCTCGGGGCCCGCGGGCTCGTGGTCCGCGAGCAGAACGCCGCCGACTCGCGCAGCAAGATCGTCTCGCTCACCCCGCGGGGCACGAAGCGGGTCGACGAGGCGATGCGCAATCTCGTCGCCGCCGAGGGCGAGGTGCTCGCCGACCTGGACGCCGCGCAGGTGTCGGTCCTCATCGAGTGCCTGCGGCGGATCAGCGACACCCTCGACCGACTGCAATGAGGCACTACGCCCGACGAGCCTGAGAGGTCAAGCCCGTTCGGAGAGACGGGCACCGGACGTAGCGTGAAGCGTGCACGGTCGAGGCGTCAGCCACCCGTGCGGATGATCGCGAAAGCGGAGAGCACCATGACACAGATTTCTTCTATCCAACCCGCGCGATGGAGCCGGAACGGAGTCAGGATCGTCGTCGTTCCCGGGGCGGAGCTGCCCCGGTTCCGACTCGAGATCGACGCCCGACTGACCACCGCGCCCTCCCTCGTCCCCACCGGACCCTTCTCGACCGTCGAGGAGGCCGAGCGGGCCGCCGAGGTCGCCGCCGGCCTGCTGGGGGCGAAGATCCCGGCCTGAGCGCACACCCGTCGAGACGGCCGGATCAGCCCGCGAGCTCCGCGAGCGATCCGGTCGGGACCGCGATCCACCCCTCGGCCTCCGCCGCCTCCTGCAGTTCGGGAGGCACCGGCAGGGTCGCGCCCAGGGCGTGGGCGCGGGCGTTGAGAGCGGCGACGACGGCGTCGAACGCGTCGTCGGAGCGGCTCATCAGCGCGAGCGCGGGCGCCGGCACATCGAGCCAGGGTGCGGCCCGTCGCAGCGACTCCGCGGCGAGCGCCACGGCCTCCGGTCGCGTCTTGTACCCCGTGGTGTCCACTCCCCAGAGCCGCAGCGCCGCCGCCGGGTACGCCTCGACGAGCCGTCCGCGCCCGGAGCGGTCGACGTCCTCCCCGCTCGCGGCGAAGGCGTCGAGCAGCTCCGCGCAGCGCATCGCGGTCATCCCGAGCCGGTCGGTCGAGACGCTGAGCGGCCAGCGGCCGGTGACCTCGCGCGCCACCCGGTCCGTCTCGCGGTACGCGAGGCGGCGGCGCCAGTCGCGTCCCGCGAGCGTCCGCGGCGAGACCTCCCGTCGCGTGTGCGCGGAGACGAACGCCGCGAACTCCACCGGCCAGCCGAACGCGCAGTCGATCCCGATGACCGCCGCGTCCCGTGACGCCTCGACGATCGTCGCGTCCTCGGCGCCGAGTACGAGCGAGCGGACGACGGCCCGGCCGCCGGAGAACTCGAGGGCGGCGAGAGCGGTGCGCACCGGCTCCGCAGCGAGGTCGACACCGATCGTGAGCACGGGGACAGGGTAGGCGCTCCGGCGCTACGCTCGAGCGATGACGCCACCCGCTCCCTCCTCCCGGGCGGAGTCGGCCCGCGTGCCGGTCGCGCTCCTCCGCCTCCTCGTGGCCGCCGCCGTTCTGGTGGCCGTGATCGCGACGGCCGTCGACACCGCCTCTCGGACGCCGCTGAACCCGTTCAACTTCTTCGGCTTCTTCACCATCCAGAGCAACATCGTGCTGGCCGTCGTGCTCGGAGCCACCGCCGTGCTCGCGCTCCGCCGCCGTCCCGCGCCCGGCGGGCTCCTACTGGTGCGGGGTGCCTTCACCGGGTACATCATCGTCGTCGGCCTCGTCTACAACACCCTCCTCACCGATGTGGCGGGCGGAGTGGCGCTGCCGTGGGCCAACACCGTCATGCATGTGCTGTTCCCCGTCTACGGACTGCTCGACTGGCTGCTGCTCGCGGATCGCCCTCCGCTGCCGTGGCGCAGGCTCTGGCTGGTCGTGGTCTACCCGATCGTCTGGCTCGTCGTGGTGCTGATCCGCGGAGCGACGGACGGCTGGGTGCCCTATCCGTTCCTGGATCCCGCGACCGGGTACGGGCAGGTGTCGGTGTTCGTCGTCGTGATCGCGGTCGCGTTCCTCGCGTCGGGGGCGCTGGTCTGGGCGATGAGCCGGCTGCGGATCGTGCCGGTGGCAGGCGGCTGAGAGGACGCTCGCCTTCTAGACGGTTCCGCCCGCCGGACGACCGGATCCGCTGCCGTCGCGCACATCCGGCCCGTTCTGGGGTCACCCGTTCGGGGTCATCCGGGGCGCCGCTCCCCTAGCGTCAGCACCGACGGTTCCCCCACCGTCCTCCCCCTCGAGAACGGTCCCCCATGAGCCTCTCCCTCTCCCGCCCGCCGACCCCGAGCCGCCGCGTCCGCGCCCTCGCCGTCGGAGCCGCGCTCGCCCTCGCCGCCGCGCTGCTCCCGGCGCAGGCCGCCGCCGCCGCCACTCCCGCCACCCTCTCGGTGCTGAGCCTCGGCGACTCCATCACCCAGGCCTACGGGACCTGCGGCTCCTTCGCGGACTGCCCCCGCAACAACTGGTCCACCGGCACCAGCTCCTCCGTGAACTCCTTCGCCTCCCGCTTGCGGACCGCGCTCCCCGGCACCACCGTCACGACCGCGAACTTCGCCACCACCGGCGACGTCGTCGCGCAGGTCCCCTCGCGGATCGACGCCGCGGTCGCCGCCGGCGTGCGGCCGGACGTCGTCACCCTGCTCATCGGCGGCAACGACCTCTGCTCGCCCGACAACCGCGTCGCCTCCGACGGCTACACGATGACCCCGGCGAGCACGTTCCGCACCGGAGCCTCCGCCGCGATCACGAAGATCCGCACCACGTGGCCCTCCGCCCGCATCGTCCTCTCGTCGATGCCGAACGTGGCCTCCGAGTGGTCGGTCGTCAAGACCGGAGTCGGCGCGCTCGTCTGGGCGGGCGGCGACCTCTGCCGGACCACGCGCGGCGTCAGCTCCACCGGCCGCAGGCTCAGCAGCACCGCCGCGGCCGCCTCCGCCGCTGCCGCGAAGACGCGGACGACGCAGTACAACACCGCGCTGCAGACGGCGTGCAGCGCCGCCGGTCAGCTCTGCGACTGGGACGGAGGAGCGCTCACCGCGACCCCCGTCACCAAGGGCCTGATCGGGACCACCGACTACTTCCACCCGAGCGTCGCGGGCCAGGCGAAGATCGCCTCGATCCAGTGGACGGCGTCGAACTTCTCGAAGTAGCGGCCTCCGGAGCGGCCGCTCACGCGTCGAGCGGCCGCTCCCCCTCGCGGCGGCGACGCTGCTCCTCCGCGAGCCGCGCGTAGTGCGCCTCCTCGCGCTCGAGGTCGGCGAGCTGCTCCTCGGTGCTCTTCGGAGCGGGCCGCACCACCACCGTCGGCGGCGCGTGCTTCCGGCGGCGGGGCACTCGGCCGCCCGGCACGAAGGATCCGCCGTCACCACGCTTCCAGTCGTGCCCGAGCAGGAACCACAGCGAGACGCCGATGAGCGGGAGGAAGAAGATCAGCAGGATCCACACGATCTTGGGCAGGTTCTTGATGACGTTGTCCGGCTGCCGTACGACGTCGACCAGCGCGAGCACGGTCAGGACGATGATCACCAGCGAGAAGACGAACCCCATGCAGTCGAGGGTACGACGCCGAGGGCTCCCCGTCGCCGCTGTGCCGGCCGACGTCCGTGGCGCCTGCGGTCGAGGAGCGGCTCCGACGGATCCGCCCCGTGCCTCCGCGCTGTTCGGCGCCGATCCCGGGCACACGCCTGCTCCCCACGAACGCGTGCCACCATCGGACGATGACCGAGACGCCGCCCGCCCCCGCCTCGACACCGGTGAAGAAGCGCCTCACGGCCGCCCGTCTCGCCCTGATCGCCGGCCTCGTCCTCGCCGTCGCCGGCCTGGCCGCGCTCGCACTCGTGCCTCTGCAGTACGCGAACATCGACCGTCAGGGCTTCGACTACGTCTGCAGCGTCAGCCTCGGCGGTGTCCCGCCCGAAGCGGGAGAGCTCGTCCGCGGCTTCTGGTCGTGGTGGCCGCTCGGCGCAGCCTGTGAATGGAAGCTCCTCAACGGCACGACGGTCGTCGACCTCCCCGACTGGTCGACGACCGCCGTCGCGATCGTGGGCGCCGTCCTGCTCGTCGTCGGAGCGGCGCTCGCGATCGCGTCGCCGTTCCTCCGCCGCCGGAGCGCTCCGGCCGGGACCGCCTAGCGGTCGAAGAGGTTCCCGAGGTCGCCGAGACCCGGCAGCTGGAAGTCCGAGCCGAACTCGGAGACCTGCTCCCCCAGCCCGGACACGTGCTCGCCCGCGCCGGAGACGAACTCGCCCGCGCCGCCCGTGATGTCGCCGAAGTCACCCAGGTCCCCGAATCCGCCGGCCAGGTTCTCGAAGTCCACGCCGAGACCGGACGCCTGCGCGAGCAGAGGACCGGCGACGCTGCTGATCACGGCACCGCCTGCGACCGCCGCGAGCAGTCCGCCCGCCGCGCCGAGCCCGATGCCCGCCGCCGCTCCGACGCCCGCGCCCGCGAGCGTACCGCGCGTCCCCGGCTTCGAGAACATCTTCTTGAGGAATCCCGGGTTGTTCGCCTCTCCCCGCGTCGCCGCACGCGCCAGGTCGTCGGGGGCGGAGGACCGCGGCTGCTCGTTCGCGGGCAGCTCGTCGCGGAGCCGGGCCTCGACCTGGGTGCGCTGCGCCGGCGTCAGCTTCGCGAACGCGTCGCGGTGGACCTGCTCGAGCTGCTCCGGGTCGGCGGTGCGGAGGAGGTAGTCGTAGCGCGCGATCGCCGCGCGGTCCTCCTGCGTGACCACAGGCTGCTGCCCGGGCCGGGCGTCCTGGGGTCGCGCGGAGGGGCGCTGCGGCGAGCCGTACTGCTGGGGCGGCTGAGCCTGCCCGCTCCGCGAGTCGCCCGTCACCTTGTCGGCGGCGGTGCGCACCAGGTCGCGCCAATCGGTCGTCCCGCTCGAGGACGACCCCGAGCCGCTCTTCGAATCGAGCGCCTTCGACGCCATGCCGAGAACGCGCTTCAACATGCTCACAGAGAACCTTCCGTCGAGTACCAGCCTCGATCATGTCGAGGCAGCCTGAACGAAGGCCCGCGGGACGCCCTCAGAAGACCGTGAGCGGTCGGAACCTCGGGCGACGCTTCGAGAGCGTATCCGTGCTCCCCGCCTGATCGAGGAGCTCGCGCACGTACCGCGGGCGGAAGACGGCCCGCCACATCCCGCCGAGAAGGGGGTCTCGGATTCCGCCGGTCACCGCCTGCGGACGGCCGCCATGCGACCGGCTATCGCGAGCAGCGCACTGAAACCCGCGCGCCGTCTGTCCGCGAACGGGTCCCGCTGGATGGAGAGGCTCAGGACGAGGACGGCCGAGAACGCGCGACGGAGCTCCTCGGTCGTGCGTCCCTGCCGCCGAGGAGTCCCCACCCGGGCAGGACCATCGAGGGCTCGGACCGTCGTCGCCTCGACGAGCAGAGCTCGGAGTGCTGGGCGGGGGGCGGACGCTGGCGTCAGACGGAGCGAAAGCGGCGGTCGTCCGATGGACTGATCCCGATTGCGGATCGTGGTGCCCCTGGAGGGACTCGAACCCCCAACCTGCTCCTTAGGACGGAGTCGCTCTTCCATTGAGCTACAGAGGCTGGCCGAGCCAGTGTACCCGCCGTGCCCCGCCCCCCGCGAAGCGACGACAGGGCCCCACCACAAGGCCAGCGAAGCACGCCACGGCCCTCGTCGCGGCGACTGCGCGGCACACCCCTCTTGACACGAAGGCCTCCCGCCTCCATGGTTAGTTACAACACCAACTAACCACTCAACCCAGCACCGAAGGAGCCCGCGTGGACGACTCCCGCCCGCTCTTCCTGCAGATTGCCGAGCAGATCGAGAACGACATCATCGACGGCGCGCTGCCGGAGGAGTCGCAGGTCCCGTCGACCAACGAGTTCGCCGCGTTCCACCGCATCAATCCGGCCACCGCCGGCAAGGGCGTGAACCTGCTCGTCGACGACGGGGTGCTCTACAAGAAGAGGGGAATCGGCATGTTCGTCGCCGAGGGGGCGCGCGACCGGCTGGTCGAGAAGCGCCGCACGCAGTTCCGCGACCAGTTCGTCGCTCCGCTGCTCGCCGAGGCCGCCAAGCTCGGCCTCAGCACCGAGCAGCTCGCCGACATGATCACAGAAGGGGGATCGCGATGAGCGCGGTCATCGAGGTCCACGACCTCACCAAGCACTACGGACGCATGCGCGCCGTCGACGGCATCGGCTTCGCGCTGGAGGAGAACCGCATCCACGGCCTCCTCGGCCGCAACGGCGCGGGCAAGACGACGCTGATGTCGCTGCTCACCGGCCAGGAGTTCGCCAGTTCGGGCGAGATCCGCGTCTTCGGGCAGTCGCCTGTGGAGAACGCCGCCGTCCTCTCCCGCACCTGCTTCATCAAGGAGAGCCAGAAGTACCCGGACGACTTCAAGGTGAAGCACGTCCTGCGCAGCGCTCCCTGGTTCTTCGACGGCTGGGACGAGGCGTTCGCCCGCGAGCTCGTCGAGGACTTCCGCCTCCCGGTCGACCGCAAGATCAAGAAGCTCTCCCGCGGACAGCTCTCGGCGATCGGAGTGATCGTCGGTCTCGCCTCCCGCGCCCCGCTCACGTTCTTCGACGAGCCGTACCTGGGGCTGGACGCCGTCGCCCGGCAGCTGTTCTACGACCGCCTCCTCCAGGACTTCGCCGAGCACCCGCGCACGGTCGTCCTCTCCACCCACCTCATCGACGAGGTCAGCAGCCTGCTCGAGCACGTCCTCGTCATCGACCAGGGCCGCCTCGTCGTCGACAGTGACGCGGAGGAGCTGCGGGGTGCTGCGGCAACGGTCATCGGACCCCGGCAGGCCGTCGAGTCGTTCACCGCCGGCCGCGAGGTCATCGCCCGCTCCGCTCTCGGCAGCCGCGCCTCTGCCACGCTCCCCCGCCTCGACGACGCCGGCCGCGCCTCCGCCGCCCGCCACGGGCTCGAGCTCGAGTCCGTCCCCCTCCAGCAGCTCGTCGTCCAGCTCACCACCGGGAAGGCCTCGGAATGACCGCCCTCACCGGCGCCCACACGCGCCACGACACCGCCGTCGGCCGCCTCGGCAGCATCGTCCGCCTGCACTTCGCGAACCCCGCCACGATCCTCTACACGCCGCTGATCATCACGGCCGTCATCCTGGCGGGCAACCTGGTCGTCTGGTGGCTGATCCTCCGCGGGCTCGACTCCGGCGAGCGCCTCGAGGCGCAGGAGGGGATGACCTACTCCGGCGCGTCCTTCTTCCTCTTCGTCTACATGATGGTCGTGGCCGTCCAGTCGGTGAACGTCACCTTCGGCCTCGCCCTCGGCTACGGTGCCACCCGCCGCGACTTCTCCCTCGGCACGGCCCTCACCTTCGTCGCCCTCTCGGTCTTCTACACCGGCGTCTTCGTGGTCCTCGGGATCGTGGAGCGCGCGACCGACGGCTGGGGCTTCGGCGGCAGCTTCTTCCGCTCGATCTACTTCGGCGGGGACTCCGTGGGCGAGCAGGCCGTCGCGGTGCTCTGCGCCCTGCTCTTCTTCTTCTTCATCGGAGCGGCGACGGCGGCGGTCTACGTGCGCTGGCGCCAGCGCGGGATGCTGCTCTTCTTCGGGATCCTCGGCGCCCTCCTGCTGGCCGTGATCACCCTCCTCACCCTCACCGAGAACTGGCCCGCCGTCGGCTCCTTCTTCGGCAGCGTCGGATACGCGGGCGGCTACGCCCTCTCGCTCATCCCGACCGCGATCGCCGGAGTCGCGGGCTGGGCGATCCTCCGCCGCGCCACCCCGCGCAGCAGCTGACACCACCGCCACCGATCCGAGAGGACCGACCATGACCGCCCCCGCCCGCCGCTCCGCCTCCCCGCGGAGGATCCTCTCCGTCCTGAGGCTCCACCTCGCCCACCCCGGGACGGTCCTCGGCTGGCCGCTGCTCGTCCTGCTCGCCGTCCTCGCCGGCAACCTCGTGATCTGGTGGCTCGTCCTCCGCGGGATCGGGGCCGAGCGGGGCGGCGGCGACTCGGGCATCCTGCTCGTGGGGCCGGGGATGCTGATCGTCGTCTTCCTCTTCATCGGCTCCATCCAGGCCACGACCGCCACCTTCGGGCTGGCGCTGAGCTACGGAGCGACCCGGCGCGACCACGTCCTCGGCAGCGCCCTCGCCTTCGCGGCACTGTCCGTGCTCTGGTCCGCGATCGTCATGGCCCTCGGGGCGATCGAGGAGGCGACCAGGGGCTGGTGGCTGGGCGGCGCGCTCTTCCTCGCCTCTCCCCTCGACGGCCCGTGGCTCGAGCGCTTCGTCGTCCTGCTCTGCTCGCTCCTCGCCGCCTTCGCCCTCGGCGGAGCAACGGGCGCGGTCTTCCTCCGCTGGCGGGAGCGCGGAGTGACGGCCTTCCTCCTCGTCCTCGGAGCGGCGGCACTCGCGGTGGTCGTCGTCGTCGCTCTCGCCGGCGGCCGGCCGGTCGTGGTGGACGTCCTCGAGAGCGCGGGCACCGCCGGAGCCGCCGCTCTGCTCCTCGTCCCCGCCGCGCTCCTGACGGCGGTCGGCTCGCTGGTCCTCCGCCGGGCGACGCCGCGCGCCTGACCCCCTCCGGAGCCGGGCCTGCAAGGCCCTTCCGCCCCGGGCGTCCGGATGCCAGCGTGGGCACATGGCCGACTCCCCCGCTCCGTCCCTCCTGCCCGTCCCCGAGCACAGCTGGATCGCCCGACCCGCCGACGCCGAGCTGACGCAGGACACTCTCGACACCGTCGACGCCTGGTGGCGCGCCGCGAACTACCTCGCGGTCGGGCAGATCTACCTGCTCGCGAACCCGCTCCTGAAGACCCCGCTGAGCCGGGAGGACATCAAGCCCCGCCTGCTCGGCCACTGGGGCACCACCCCCGGCCTCAACCTGATCTACGCGCACCTGAACCGCGCGATCCGCGAGCGCCGCCAGCCGACCCTCTACATCACCGGTCCCGGCCACGGCGGACCGGGCATGGTCGCCAACGCCTACCTCGACGGCACCTACAGCGAGATCTACTCCCACATCGACGAGTCGGAGGAGGGGCTGCGCCGCCTCTTCCGCCAGTTCAGCTTCCCCGGGGGCATCCCCAGCCACGCCGCCCCCGAGACTCCGGGCAGCATCCACGAGGGCGGAGAGCTCGGGTACGCGCTGAGCCACGCGTACGGAGCGGCCTTCGACAACCCGGACCTCCTGGTCGCGGCGGTCGTCGGCGACGGCGAGGCCGAGACCGGCCCGCTCGCCACCAGCTGGCACTCCAACAAGTTCGTGAACCCGCTCACCGACGGCGTCGTCCTGCCGATCCTGCACCTCAACGGCTGGAAGATCGCGAACCCGACCGTCCTCGCCCGCATCCCGCAGGAGGAGCTCGACAGCCTCCTCCGGGGCTACGGCCACGAGCCGTTCCTCGTCGAGGGCGGCTTCGACGGCGAGGACCCGATGCGCGTGCACGAGCGGTTCGCCGACGTCCTGGACACGGTGCTCAACCGCATCGCGGCGATCAAGGAGCGCGCCGCCGCCGGCGACCTCTCACGCCCGGCCTGGCCGATGATCGTGCTGAAGACCCCGAAGGGCTGGACCTGCCCGACCGAGATCGACGGCGTCCAGGTGGAGGGCACCTACCGCTCGCACCAGGTCCCGCTGCCCAACGCCCGCGACACCGAGGCGCACACCCGCCTCCTCGAGGACTGGCTCCGCTCCTACCGGCCCGAGGAGCTCTTCACCGAGGAGGGCGGCGTGGTCGACCGCGTCCGCTCGCTGGCCCCCGAGGGCGAGCTGCGGATGAGCGCGACCCCGCACGCGAACGGCGGGCTGCTGCGGCAGACCCTCGACCTGCCCGACTTCCGCCGCTACGAGGTCGTCGTGGAGCAGCCGGGTGGCACCGTCGCGGAGGCGACCAAGGTGCTCGGCGAATGGCTCGCCGACGTCATCCGCGCCAACCCGACCAACTTCCGCCTCTTCGGGCCGGACGAGGTCGCGAGCAACCGGCTGCAGTCCGTCTACGCCGCCACCGACAAGCAGTGGGACGCCGAGCTCAGCCCCCTCGACGACCACCTGGCTCGCGCCGGGCGGGTCATGGAGGTGCTCTCGGAGCACCAGTGCCAGGGGTGGCTGGAGGGCTACCTGCTCACCGGCCGCCACGGGCTCTTCACCTGCTACGAGGCGTTCATCCACATCATCGACTCGATGTTCAACCAGCACGCGAAGTGGCTGGACGGCACCCGCGACATCGAGTGGCGCCGCCCGATCGCGAGCCTCAACTACCTGCTCTCGAGCCACGTCTGGCGCCAGGACCACAACGGCTTCAGCCACCAGGACCCGGGCTTCATCGACCACGTCGTCAATAAGAAGCCCGAGGTCGTGCGCGTCTACCTGCCCTTCGACGCGAACACGCTCCTCTCGACCTACGACCACTGCCTCCGGAGCGTGGACTACGTCAACGTGGTCGTCGCCGGCAAGCAGCCCTCGCCCCAGTGGCTCACGATGGCGGAGGCGGTCGCGCACTGCACGCGGGGCCTCGGCATCCTGGAGTGGGCGAGCAGCGAGCGGCAGGGCGAGTCCCCGGACGTCGTGCTCGCCTGCGCGGGCGACGTGCCGACCCTCGAGACCCTCGCGGCGGTGAGCATCCTCCGCGAGACGCTGCCGGACCTTGCGATCCGCACGGTCAACGTGGTCGATCTGATGCGTCTGATGTCGGAGTCGGAGCACCCGCACGGCCTCTCCGACCGCGAGTTCGATGCGGTCTTCACCCCCGACCGCCCGATCGTGTTCGCGTACCACGGCTATCCGTGGCTGATCCACCGCCTGACCTACAAGCGGACCGGCCACGGCAACCTGCACGTGCGCGGGTACAAGGAGAACGGCACCACCACCACTCCCTTCGACATGGTGATGCTCAACGACCTCGACCGCTACTCGCTGGTGATCGACGTCATCGACCGGACCCCCGGCCTCGGCGCCCGCGCCGCCGGTCTCCGCCAGGAGATGCAGGACGCCCGCATCCGCGCCCGCGCCTACACCCGCGAGCACGGCGAGGACATCCCCGAGGTCGCGAACTGGACCTGGGCCGGCGAGCGCTCCGGCAACGCCAGCGCCAACACCGGCAACGACAACGAGTAACGCTGGGCCGCACCCGACGCCCCTCTCCTGACGGGTCGCGGTCGTGTCGCTGGCAAGGCGGAGGAGGAAGCGATACCGGCGGTATCGCGCCCGACGACAACGCCGCCAGCGGCGCGACCGCGGCCCGTCAGGCGCTGGCAAGGCGGAGGAGGAAGCGATACCGGCGATCGCGCCCGACGACGACGCCGCCAGCGGCGCGACCGCGGCCTGTCAGGCTGCGGGAGCCAGGTAGTCGTCCCAGTCGGGCTGCGTCCGCTCCGCGCCGCGCACGAGCCAGGAGCCGGCGCGCGGCATCCGGGGGACGGTGCGCAGACGCCATCCCATCTCGTGCGGGGTTCGGTCGCTCTTGACGTTGTTGCAGCGCTGGCAGCAGGCGACGAGGTTCTCCCACGTGTCCCGGCCCCCGCGCGACTTGGGCTGGATGTGGTCGATCGTCGCCGCGTGCTGACCGCAGTATCCGCAGCGGTGGTTGTCCCGGCGGAGCACGCCCCGGCGCGATACCGGCACACTCCGGCCGCTCGGGATGCGCACGTACCGGGTCAGCACGATCACCGAGGGCCGCACGTGGTCGCCGTGCGCGCTGTGCACCGGATTGCCCTCGTCCGCGGCGATCACGGTCGCCTTCTCCGTCATCAGCAGGACCAGGGCCCGCTTGAACGACACCACCGCGAGCGGCTCGTAGCCGGCGTTGAGAACCAGAGTGCGCATCAGTGACCTCCGTGCTGTCGCACGCCGTCGCGCGAAGGCGCCGCGACCACGAGCAAGGGCGCCGTCGTGATGACGGCGCCCTGCGAGGCCGCGGCGGAGTGCCGCGCGATGACGTGGAGTCGTATCCGCGTGTCGGAGGAGTGCACCGCAGCGGTGAGGACCCGCGCGCGTATTGAATCGGCCTGCCGCACGCGCGAGCGCAGCCCCACGCTGTGGCGCCCGCTCCGCTCGGCCATCCCGGCACTCCGTCCCTCGACGAATCGATCCGCTCGCCACGCGAGCGGACTGGGGTTCAGGTTAACCCTTCACGCCCGGAACACCAGGGGTCGGTCCGGATTCGTCACGCGGCGTTCACACGGCGGGACGACGAGAGCCCGCCCCCTCCAGGAGGGGACGGGCTCTCGAGCGGATCGACCGGATCAGCCGTTGATGCGCACGATCCGGTAGTCGGAGGTCCACAGCGGCTGCACGCGGACGCTCGCGCCCTCGTAGGGTGCGTGCAGGATGTTGCCGTTGCCGGCGTAGAAGCCGTCGTGGCCGTCCATGATGACGAGGTCGCCGGGCTGCGCGTCGGCGAGCGAGACGGGGGTGCCCATGGCGCCCTGGCCCGCGGCCGAGTGCGGCATCGAGATGCCGTACTGCGCGAAGACGTACATCACGAAGCCGGAGCAGTCGAAGCCGCTCGGGTCGGCTCCGCCGAAGACGTAGGGCACGCCCTGGTACTGCATCGCCGTGTCGAACACCGCCGAGAGGCTGTAGCTGGTGGTCGGGGCGGCGGCCGCGATCTCGCTGGCCGAGGCGCCGGAGTAGGAGTTGAACTCCTCGGCGGTCTCGGCGCGCGCCTCGGCGACGTCGCTCGTGTCGACAACGGGCTCGGCGACCACGACGGGCTCGGGCTCCGGTGCGGGCGGCGGGGGCGCCGCCTCGGCCGAGAAGCCGTCTCGGGCGATCGCGGCCTGCACCACTCCGCCGTCGACGGCGACGGTCTGCGCGGAGCCCTGGCGGAGGAGGTCGGCTCGCGACGCCGCGAACAGGCCGTCGTCCTGGCTGCCCGGAGTGAAGGCGTAGGCAGGGAGCGCCATGGTCGCGACCAGCGCGCCGGCGAAGCCGACCATCGCGACCTTGCCGACGACACGGCCCCGGCGCTTGCGCGGGGTCCCGGCCGGCGACGCCACGAAGTCGGTGATGTCCGCGCGGCGGGCAGGAGCTGCGGGAACGGCGCGACGGGAGACGGGTGCGTCCCCGTCGATCCGGGCGCGGATGACCGGGGGCCGGTTCTCGAAGGTCGCGTCGCCGGAGCGGTCGGGGTGGTTGGAGCGGAACCGGTCGGGTGAGCCGGCGTCCTCGTTCGGGGTGAGGGGGTTCTGGGGCAAGGGGGAGATCCTCCGACGTCCCCTCAGCCCAGGCAGCTGTCCCGTCTCATGCACAAAGCATCGGTGTGCACAGGATCCGAGACGGGTGTGGGGGCGTCGGATCCCGCGCCCTGGGACCGAGGCTCGGCCGCAGGGCTCCACAGAGCGTAAGCGACCGTTACCGATTTGTCACCTTCTCGGCGGAAAGAGACCGCTCTCCCGTTCGCCTCCGGTCACCGGATGCGGTAAGGGCCCGTACGGGCCACTCCCAGGGACGCGCGGGTCAGACGACGAGGAAGATGTGCGCAGCGACCTCGTTGGGCAGCTCGATGCCCGCCTCGGCTCCGTCGATGCGCGCGAGCACGTAGCCGTTGAGGGCCGAGAACTCGCCCTCGGCACCGGGCACGACCCCGGCCTGCTTGAGCTGGAGGAGGAGCTCCGGATCGACCTGCGCCGGCTCGCCGAGGCGTCGGACGACGCCGCGGCGGGGCTCGCTCGACCCCGCGACGAAGCGCGGCAGGCTGATGACGCCGTCGGCGAAGCGGGAGGCGGGGGTGTCGCCGAGCTCGTCCAGGCCCGGGATCGGATTGCCGTAGGGCGACTCCGTCGGGTGGTCGAGCATCTCGAGGAGACGGCGCTCGACCTGCTCGCTCATCACGTGCTCCCAGCGGCAGGCCTCCTCGTGCACGAACTCCCAGTCGAGCTTGATGACGTCGTGGAGGAGCCGCTCGGCGAGGCGGTGCTTGCGCATGACGTGGATCGCCTTGCGGCGGCCGTCGGAGGTGAGCTCGAGGTGGCGGTCGCCCGAGACGACGACGAGGCCGTCGCGCTCCATGCGACCGACGGTCTGCGACACGGTCGGCCCGGAGTGGCTGAGCCGCTCCGAGATGCGCGCGCGCAGCGGGATGATGTTCTCCTCCTCGAGCTCGAGGATGGTGCGCAGGTACATCTCGGTGGTGTCGATCAGATCCGTCATCTCAGCCTTCCCGTCTCGGCGCGCTCCACCCTAGTGGTCGCCTCGACGCAGCATCGGCGCTGCGGCGCGACGCAGGCCTCCGTCGCTCGGAGGAGGGGTGCGGGCCGGGAACCCTAGTATTAACGCATGCCGGACCTCACCATTCCTCGCGAGCTGCTCCCCCACGACGGACGGTTCGGCTGCGGCCCGTCCAAGGTGCGGCACGACCAGCTCGCCCACCTCGCGACGCAGGGCGCGCACCTCCTCGGGACCTCGCACCGCCAGGCGCCCGTCAAGGACCTCGTCGGGCGCGTGCGCGAGCACCTCGCCACGCTGTTCCGCATCCCCGACGGCTACGAGGTCCTGCTGGGCAACGGCGGCTCGACCGCCTTCTGGGACGCCGCCGCCTTCTCCCTCATCGAGCGCCGCGCCGAGAACCTCACGTTCGGCGAGTTCGGCCAGAAGTTCGCGGCCGCCGCCTCCGCGCCGTTCCTCGAGCCGGCCCACGTCGTCTCCGCCCCCGCGGGGTCCCGGAGCGAGGTCGAGATCGTCGAGGGGATCGACGTGTACGCGTGGCCCCACAACGAGACGAGCACCGGAGTGATGGCCCCGGTCCGCCGGGTCCGCGGCGACGAGGGCGCGCTCACCGTCATCGATGCCACCAGCGCGGCGGGCGGCATCGACGTCGACATCGCCGAGGCCGACGTCTACTACTTCGCCCCGCAGAAGAACTTCGCCTCCGACGGCGGACTCTGGTTCGGCCTCTTCTCCCCCGCCGCGATCGAGCGGATCGAGCGCATCGCGGCGAGCGGCCGCTACATCCCCGAGTTCCTGAGCCTCAAGAACGCCGTCGACAACTCGCGCCTGAACCAGACGCTGAACACTCCGGCGCTCTCGACCCTCCTGCTGATGGAGTCGCAGCTCGAGTGGATGAACGCCTCGGGCGGCCTGGCCTGGGCGTCGGCGCGCACGGCTGAGTCCTCCTCCACGATCTACGACTGGGCCGAGGCCTCGAGCCTCGCCACCCCGTTCGTCGAGGTGCCCGAGCACCGCTCCCAGGTCGTCGCGACCGTCGACTTCGACGCCTCCGTCGATGCCGCTCTCGTCGCGAAGATCCTCCGCGCGAACGGGATCGTCGACACGGAGCCGTACCGCAAGCTCGGCCGCAACCAGCTGCGCGTGGCGACGTTCGTCGCGATCGAGCCGGACGACGTCCGCTCGCTGCTCGGCTGCATCGACCACGTCCTCGAGCGCCTGGCGGTCTGAGGCACGCCATGCGGCTGTGGCTGCGCGAGGAGGAGCGGCGGCCCGCGCCGCCGCCCTACGCGAGCGACGACGCGACGGCTCTGCTGGTCGGATGCGTCGTCTGGGCGGTCGCGCTCGTGGCCGTGCTCGTGGCGACGGCCGTCGGAGCCGTCATCGAGCCGGTCGTCCTGTCGACCGTCGTGATCGGACTGGTCCTCGGCACGATCGGGCTGTTCTACAGCCGCAACCGCCGCTAGACCGCGTCGGTCTCCATCCGGAGTCCGGTGCCGTCGGCCTCGGGCTCGAGACGGACGCGCAGGCCGGTGAACTCGCCGAGGCGCTCGACGTGGGTGCCGCCGCACGCGATCGCGGCGTCCCCCGCGGGGAGGGTGCAGCGCCATGTCCGCCGCGTGCTGAGGAGGTCGTCGTCGCGCTCGATGCGCACCTCCGCGTCCGAGGCGATCCACTCGGCGAGGAGGGCGTTCACCCGCTCCTGCACCTCGAGGATCTCCGCCAGCAGGCGGGCGGTGTCCATCCCGCTGCGTCGGAGGGACTTGCCGAGGCGGTAGACGTCGGTGGAGCCGGACTCGCGGATCCGCGAGGTCTGGATCGCGGCCTGGTCGAAGTCGGGGTTGCCCAGGGCGTCGGTGCGTGCCGGCTTCGACCAGAACGAGGCCAGAGCGGCGTTGAGGGCGAGGGAGGCGAGGTGGCAGGCGGTGTGCCCGCGGGAGAGCTCGTGCCGGTGCTCCTGCTCGACCTCGACGTCGACCTCGTCGTCCACGTGGAGTGAGGAGGCGTCGTCGACGATGTGGACGACGACGAAGGTCCACTCCGGAGTGTCGAGCCGCGCCGGGAGCCGCTCGCCGACGTGCAGCTCGCCGCCCTGCCATGCCCCGATGCGGCAGTCGATGAGGGGAAGCCGCTCCCCCGCCACGACCAGCGCACCGCGGTCGGGCCCCTGGTCGGGCCAGGTCGGGTCGACGGGGTGAGCGGCGGTCGCATCGAGGACGACCGCCCAGCGGCCGTCCTGCAGCCGGCCCACGTGCTGCACGCGCCCGGAGGAGCGCACGGCGCCGTCGGGATAGGCGATGCGGGTGTCGGAGTCGATGCTCATCGGGCGGCGCCGGACCGGATCAGCGGCGACGGCGACGGCGACGGGTGGTCGGGGCGGGAGCGGGTTCGGGCCCGACGTCGTCGGAATCCTCGTCGTCGGGGTCGTCGTCCGGGTCGTCGGAGTCGTCCTCGTCCGAGTCCTCGTCGTCCGAGTCGTGGTCGTCGGAATCGTCCTCCGAGTCGTCGTCGTCATCCGAGTCGTCGTCGTCGCCCGCGTCCTCGAGGGAGTCGTCGTCCGACTCGTCGTCGAGGTCGTCTTCCTCGGCGTCCTCGAGCTCGTCGTCGTCCGCGTCCTCGACCTCCTCGCCGAGCGAGTCCTGCGCGGTCTGGTAGTCGGCGAGACGCACGGACCACGGCACCCAGTCCGGAGCGAGGACCGCGCCCTCGCCCGGCAGCAGCTCGACCTCCAGGACGTTCACGTCCTCGGTCTCGTCGATCCGGGACAGCGTCGCCGTCCACAGCCAACCCGGGTACCCGCGCATGAGGTTCGCGAACTGCAGCGACACGACGTGCTCGCCCTGCGCCAGAGTCGTGACCAGCTCCCCGATCGTCCCCTCGGGGGCGATCTCGGCGAGCGCGGCGCGAGCGACATCGAGAGACCCCGCGAGCACGGCGTCCGCCTCGTAGACGGGCTCGGGAGCCTCGTCCGCGGCGGCCTCGTCCGCCTCCCCCGGGGAAGCGTCGTCGTCGGCCTCGGAACGGTCGTCGGCGACGGGGGCGGAATCCTCAGCAGAAGTCGCATCCTCAGCAGGAGCACCGTCCTCAGCAGGAGCCGCATCCTCAGCAGGAGCCGCATCCTCAGCAGGAGCCGCATCCTCAGCAGGAGCCGCATCCTCAGCAGGAGCCGCATCCTCAGCAGGAGTCAAGTCGTCAGCAGGAGCCATGTCCTGAGCAGGAGCCGAGTCCTCAGATGTTCCCGCGTCGTCAGCAGGAACCGCATCGTCAGCAGTGGCCGCGTCCTCAGCAGGAGCCGGCACTGCAGCAGAAGCCGTGTCCGCGCCGGGAGCCCCCGCCTCAGCGGCGACACCGTCGGCCGGAGGAGTCTCCTCCGCAGAGGCGGAGTCCTCGCCAGGAGCCTCGGTCACCGGGAGGGCGGCGTCGCTCTCACCCTCGCCGGAGGGAGCCTCGTCGACAGGAGCCGCCTCGTCAGCGGCGATCTCCTCGTCGGCTCCGCTCGCGTCCTCGGCGGAGGAGTCCTCCTCGGCAGGAGTCGTGTCCGGCTCGCCGGAGTCGCCCTCTTCCGAGGACTGCTCCACGCGAGCGTCCTCCGGGGTCGGAGCGGCGACGGTCTCCTCGACCGGGCGCTGCTCGTCGGTCGTGCCGTCGGCGTCAGGCATCCAGCTCGTCCGCAACCCGGCGCAGGAGCGCCGCGATCGTGCGCCCGTGGGCCTTGTCGGGGTAGCGGCCGCGCTTGAGCCCGGCGCCGATCCCGTCGAGCAGCTTGACCGTGTCCTCCACGATCACGGACATGTCGTCCGCGGACTTCCGGTTGAGCTTCACCAGGCTCGGCGGGGCGTCGAGGACGCGCGCCGAGAGCGCCTGCGCCCCGCGCTTGCCGTCGGCGATGCCGAACTCGAGGCGGGTGCCGGCCTTGACCGCGGTCCCGGAGGGCAGCGCGGAAGCGTGCAGGAAGACCTCCTGGCCGTCATCAGTGCTGATGAAGCCGAAGCCCTTCTCCTCGTCGTAGAACTTGACCTTGCCGGTAGGCATGCAGACCCCTCCTGGAAATGAAGCAGCCATCAGTTTAGTCGACCGGGGCCGCCCTATCCTTGACGAGTGAAGCCACAGGAGCCGGCGGGCGTCGGACGCGCGGAGCGCACGCTCGCCTACATGTTCATCGCGATCATCGTCGTGACGGTCCTCGCGTTCCTCGCGATCCTGGTCGCCCCCGCGCTCGGGATCCGCGAGTACGCCGGCCCGTTCTGGCAGTTCGTCTTCGCCGTGCCGCTGGTGGGCCTGCCCATCGCGTTCCTCATGATGATCGCGATGCTCATCGTGGGTGTCCGGCGCCGCCGCGCGCAGCCCTGATCGGACGCGCTCTCCTCCTGCCGCACCGCCTCCGATCCGGCGTTCCCCGCCGCCGAGCCTGCACCGAGCGCCCGGACAACCGCCTCCCAGACTTCGTACAGCCGACGGCCAGATACTGTCCTGCATGGACGGACCCCGCATTCTCATCGTCGACGACGAGCCCAACATCAGAGACCTGCTCACCACGAGCCTCCGCTTCGCCGGCTTCGCCGTGCGTGCGGTCGGCAACGGGGCCCAGGCCATCTCGGCAGTCCTCGAGGAGGAGCCGGACCTGATCATCCTCGACGTGATGCTCCCCGACATGAACGGGTTCGGCGTGACCAAGCGCCTCCGCTCGGCCGGGTACACCTCCCCCATCCTCTTCCTCACGGCGAAGGACGACACCGAGGACAAGATCACGGGCCTCACCGTCGGCGGTGACGACTACGTCACGAAGCCGTTCAGCCTCGACGAGATCGTCGCGCGCATAAAGGCGATCCTCCGCCGCACCATGCACGCCGAGGAGGACGCGGTCATCCGGGCCGGCGAGCTGACCATGGACCAGGACACGCACGAGGTCCTCGTCGGCGACGAGCCTGTGGAGCTCAGCCCCACCGAGTTCAAGCTGCTCCGCTATCTGATGCTCAACCCGAACCGGGTGCTCAGCAAGGCGCAGATCCTCGACCACGTGTGGGAGTACGACTTCAACGGCGATGCGGGCATCGTCGAGTCCTACATCTCGTACCTGCGACGTAAGCTCGACACGCATTCGGAGGAATCGCTCATCCAGACCAAGCGAGGATTCGGATACATGCTGAAGGTCGCGAAGGCCTAGCCTCCGCCACCTCGGCGCCACCTCCCGCCGGAGGCGCGGCGCCCGCCGATCCCGAGGGAGTTCCACCGCCATGCACCAGGGTCTGGCCGAGCGGTGGAACTCCATCTCGTTGCGCACGAAGATCACCGCGGTCACGGTCCTCCTGCTCACGCTGGGACTCCTCGTCTCCGGGATCGGGACGATGACGATGCTGAAGCCGCAGCTCGTCGCCCAGCTCGACGCACAGCTGGCCGACCAGGTCCAGCGGACGGCGAGCGACCTCTCCGTCAACGACCTGGCCGCGATCGACGAGTCCAAGGCCGATTTCGGCGCCGTCTACGACCAGTACGGCACGCTCGACAACACGAACGCGTCCGGCGCGGCCGACCCCGCCTTCCCGCAGACCTTCACCCTCGAACAGGCGCTGCAGGGCGGCGACAAGCCGATGGAGATCTGGAGCTCCAACGGCAAGGTCGAGTACCACGTCATGTCGACGGTGTTCACGAGGGGCACCGAGTACCAGACGCTCCTGCTCGCGGTGTCGACCCGCAGCGTCGACGTCATCATGACGACGTACCTCACGATCTTCCTCGGCTTCGGAGTCGCGATCGTCGTGATCGGCGCACTCCTCACCCGCCTGCTGGTCACCACCACCTTCGCCCCGCTGCGCGAGGTCGAGCAGACCGCCGCCGCCATCGCCGACGGCGACTTCAGCCAGCGCCTGGACGGCACGACGCCCAACACCGAGGTCGGACGCCTCAACCGCTCCCTGAACGCGATGCTCGGGCGGATCGACTCCGCCTTCCGCGACCGCGCCCGCACGATCGACCAGATGCGCCGCTTCGTCGGCGACGCCAGCCACGAGCTGCGCACGCCGCTGGTGTCGGTCCGCGGCTACGCCGAGCTGTACCGGATGGGCGCTCTGCAGACGCCCGAGGCCGTCGGCCAGGCGATGGAGCGCATCGAGAAGGAGGCGATCCGGATGGGCGGCCTGGTCGAGGACCTCCTCGAGCTCGCCCGCCTCGACGAGACGAAGCCTCTCGCACTCGCGCCCGTCGATCTGATGCCGCTCGCCCGCGACGCCGCGATGGACGCGATGGCCTCCTGGCCCGACCGCGACTTCGGCGTCGAGACCCGCGACGACACCCCCGTGGAGACGCCCGCGCTCGAGCCCGACGAGGCCGGCGCCTCCGCCACGCAGACCATGGAGCTGACGAACCCCGGGCTCACCGGCCCGATCGCCGCGGCAGGAGCGAGGCTCGCCCGATTCCGCCGGCGTCCGCGCCGGGTCAACGCCGAGGAGATCGCCGCCGGCACCGCCACCGCCCCCGAGGAGCCGGGCGTGCCCGCGATGGTGATGGCGGAGGAGAACAAGATCCGCCAGGTCCTGACGAACCTGATCGGAAACGCCGTCCGCTACACGCCCGAGGACACTCCGATCGAGATCGGCGTCGCCGTCGACCGCTCCCGCCGCCTCGCCCTGCTGGAGGTCATCGATCACGGCGAGGGCATCCCGCCGCAGATCCGCGAGAAGATCTTCCAGCGCTTCTGGCGCGCGGACACCTCGCGGACCCGCGAGACCGGCGGCAGCGGCCTCGGACTGGCGATCGTCTCCTCGATCGTCGCCGCGCACAAGGGCCGCGTGGACGTCGTCGAGACGCCGGGCGGAGGCGCGACCTTCCGCGTCGCGCTGCCGCTGCTCACGGTCGGCCAGAACGGCGAGACCTCCCCCGCCTCGGTCTGATCCGAACCGCGGTCCGTCCTTCCTCGGGGGCCCCTTCGGTCCGAGCTCTCCCGTCGACGTCCGCGAGCGGCACGGATCGATCCGCCCGGGGCGACCGTGACCTCGCGCACCCGGCGCTCACGGCCGCGCACGGCCGCGCACGGCCGCGCACGGCCGCGCACGGCTCACTCTCTCCTCTTGGGGACCAACGGGCGGCGAGCCCGCCCGGACCGCTGGAGATGACACCCGACGCTCGACGGATGCCGCGTCGCCGGCTCTTGCAGAGTCGCCGTCCGCATCCGTTCGGCCGACGACATCTCCGCCCCGACCCCGTACGTCGCGACCCGCACCGGCGCACCCCACGCGCTTCTGGTGCCGGTGTCCGCTGAGGAGACCGAGGCGGCGCGGAGGGCGGTGCCACCGCAGGAGGACCGCCGTTGTGGTCGCGGAGCGGATCCAGGACCACCTGCCGGTCCGGTCGCCTGCTGCTCGCTCAGATGCCTCCGGAAACGCCGAAGGCGGCTCCCCCGGAGGGGAACCGCCTTCTGCGTGGTGGGGGGACGGACTAGAAGTCCATGCCTCCGGTGGGGTCGCCGCCCGCGGCGACCGGGTTCTTCTCGGGCTTGTCGGCGACGACGGCCTCCGTGGTGAGGAAGAGACCGGCGATCGACGCCGCGTTCTGCAGAGCGGAGCGCGTGACCTTGACCGGGTCGATGATGCCCGCGGCGATGAGGTCGACGTACTCGCCGGTCGCGGCGTTGAGGCCGTGTCCGGTGGGCAGCTCGCGGACCTTCGCAGCGACGACGCCGGGCTCCATGCCCGCGTTGAGGGCGATCTGCTTGAGCGGGGCGTCGATGGCGACCTTGACGATGTTCGCGCCGGTCGCCTCGTCTCCGACGAGCTCGAGCTTCTCGAAGGCGAGCTTGCCGGCCTGGATGAGGGCGACGCCACCACCGGCGACGATGCCCTCCTCGACGGCGGCCTTCGCGTTGCGGACGGCGTCCTCGATGCGGTGCTTGCGCTCCTTGAGCTCGACCTCGGTCGCCGCTCCGGCCTTGATGACCGCGACGCCGCCGGCGAGCTTCGCGAGGCGCTCCTGGAGCTTCTCGCGGTCGTAGTCGCTGTCGGTGTTCTCGATCTCGCCGCGGATCTGGGCGACGCGGCCGGCGATGGCCTCGGCGTCGCCGGCACCCTCGACGATCGTGGTCTCGTCCTTGGTGATGACGACCTTGCGGGCCGAGCCGAGCAGGTCGAGGGTGACATTCTCGAGCTTGAGGCCGACCTCCTCGGAGATGACCTGGCCGCCGGTGAGGATCGCGATGTCCTGGAGCTGCGCCTTGCGACGGTCGCCGAAGCCGGGGGCCTTGACGGCGACCGACTTGAAGATGCCGCGGATCTTGTTGACGACCAGGGTCGCCAGCGCCTCGCCGTCGACGTCCTCGGCGATGATCAGCAGCTGCTTGCCCGCCTGGATCACCTTGTCGACGACCGGGAGCAGGTCCTTGATGTTCGAGACCTTGGAGTTGACGATGAGGATGTAGGGGTCCTCGAACACCGCCTCCTGGCGGTCGGGGTCGGTCACGAAGTACTGCGACAGGTAGCCCTTGTCGAAGCGCATGCCCTCGGTGAGCTCGAGCTCGGTGCCGAAGGTGTTCGACTCCTCGACGGTGACGACTCCCTCCTTGCCGACCTTGTCGATCGCCTCGGCGATGATCGCGCCGATCTCGGGGTCCGCGGCGGAGATGGAGGCGGTCGCCGCGATCTCCTCCTTGGTCTCGATCGCCTTCGCGCCGGCGATGAGCTCGGCGGTGACGGCCTTGACGGCCTTCTCGATGCCCTTCTTGAGGCTGATCGGGTCGGCGCCGGCCGCGACGTTGCGCAGGCCCTCGCGGACGAGCGCCTGAGCGAGGACGGTCGCGGTGGTGGTTCCGTCGCCGGCGACGTCGTCGGTCTTCTTGGCGACCTCCTTGACGAGCTCGGCGCCGATCTTCTCGTACGGCTCGTCGAGCTCGATCTCCTTGGCGATGGAGACGCCGTCGTTCGTGATGGTGGGAGCGCCCCACTTCTTCTCGAGGACGACGTTGCGGCCGCGCGGGCCGAGGGTCACCTTGACCGCGTCGGCCAGAGTGTTGAGTCCACGCTCGAGGCCGCGGCGGGCTTCTTCGTCAAAAGCAATGATCTTGGCCATGTGTGTTTCTCGTCCCTCCCGGACGTCGTGAAATGTCTGTGCTGGCACTCGACCGGAGCGAGTGCCAAGGTCGATTCTGGCACTCGCGGTGGACGAGTGCAAGCGACCGGCACGCGCTCCGACACGAAGGAGCCGCCGCCCGCACGAGGCGGACGACGGCTCCCGGGAGGCTCGGCGGTCAGGCCGGGCGGACCGATTCGGCCTGGGGGCCCTTCGACCCCGTGCCGACCTCGAACGCGACCTGCTGCCCCTCCTCGAGGACCTTGTACCCCGACATGTCGATCGCGGAGTAGTGGACGAAGACGTCCTGTCCGCCGCCGTCGACCGTGATGAAGCCGTAGCCCTTCTCAGCGTTGAACCACTTGACGGTTCCGTTCGCCATCTCTGTACTCCCCAGTGCTGTGATGCCCGCGGCACGAGCGATGTGCTGGTGCCTGGTCAGGAATACTAATCCGGCTATCGGCCCCGGGAGGGGCTGGAAAGGGCCTCGCGGGGAAGAGTTGCCCGGGATTCAACACGGAGGAAACGTGCCCGTAACAGAGGGCCCCGATCAGCCCTGCTCGGACGCGTAATCGGCCCCCAGGACCACGACGACGGAGCCCGTCTCGACGAAGTCCTGCGAGAGCAGGACGGTCCCCGTTCCGAGCGAGTCGACGAGACCGAGGGCCGCTCCCTCGAGCGCCGGGTCGGTGAAGTAGACGGTCGTGGCGGCGATGTCCTCGGTGTTCGCGTTCGCGACGGTCGGGACGCTCCAGCCGGCCGTCGTCAGGGCGTCGCCGGCGCTGGCGGCGAGTCCGACGGTGGCGGTGCCGTTGAGGACGGCGACGGCGAGCTCGGGATCGAGCGTCGCGGCAGCGGTCGGGGTCGCCTCCGCGGTCGCGGTGGGCGGAGTGAACACGTCTGTGAACTGCACCCGGTCGTCGATGACCAGCAGCCCGATGAAGCCGAGCAGGACGATGACTCCGGTGGCGAGCGCGGCCCAGGCGAGGGCGACGGCGCGGGCGTGAGGGGCCGGCGGCCGGCGGTGGGCGCCGACGCGCGCCTCCGTCGCCGGGACCTCGTCGAAGCGGTCTCTCGGGTGCGTGTTCGACATCGGGGGTACGGCCGGCCTTCCGTTGGTGGACTCGAGCAGCTCGTCTACTCGAGGCGCCCGAGGCGTCGCGAGGCGCGGGCGCCGGCGCGCTGGTCGCGGATGCGCTGCAGCCGCGTGACGAGCATCGGGTCGTGCGCGAGGGCGGCCGGAGAGGCGAGCACCGCGCTGAGCACCTGATAATAGCGGGCGGCCGACAGTCCGAACTGGGAGCGGATGGCGTCGTCCTTGTCCCCGGAGCGGGCCGTCCACTCGCGCTCGAAGGCGAGCACCCGCAGCTCGCGCTCGGACAGACCGGTGCCCGGCCTCGGGTCCGTCGTCCTGCTCATCCCTCCAGGGTAGGCAGGCCCACGGCCGCCGCCGGGGAGGCGCTCCGAACACCTCGTGACCGTGTCGCGGCATGGAGGCGGGGAGTCTCCTCCACAGCCCGCGGAGGCGGAATGGAGCCGTCGCCCCGGGGGTTGGACCAGGTGGAGGGGCGCGACCGCCCCCGTACACTGACGAGGATTCCGAGGGAGACCCATGTCGTCGTATTCCGTGAACAAGTCCGACGCCGAGTGGCGCGAGGAGCTCGACCGCGACCAGTACGCGGTCCTGCGCGAAGCGGCCACCGAGCGCCCGTGGACCGGCGAGCTGCTCGACGAGCACCGCTCCGGCCTCTACACCTGTGCCGCCTGCAACGCCGAGCTCTTCAAGAGCGGCACCAAGTTCGACTCCGGCTGCGGCTGGCCGAGCTTCTACGAGTCCGTGAACCCGGACGCGGTCCAGCTGATCGAGGACAGCACCCTCGGCATGGTCCGCACCGAGGTCCGCTGCGCGAACTGCGGATCCCACCTGGGACACGTCTTCCCCGACGGCTTCGGCACGCCCACCGGCGACCGCTACTGCATGAACTCGATCGCCCTGAACTTCCAGGCCGAGGGCGAGTGACCGTGTCCTCCTCCCCCGTGCTCGAGGCCGTCCTCGCGCGCCGATCGCGCTCGAAGGTGACGCCGGAGGCTCCGGGGCACGACGAGATCGCGGCGTTCGTCTCGGCGGCGTCGCGTCTCGCCGATCACAGCTCGCTGCGCCCGTGGCGGGTCATCGAGATCCGCGGCGCCGCCCGCGACCGGGTCGGCCGCAGCTTCGCGGTCGCCTCGGGGGCGAAGAAGGACCCGCGGAAGTACATCGAGAAGACGCACCGCGCCTCCCTGCTGCTGGCCGTCGTGGTCAGCGTCAAGAAGTCGAAGGTGCCGGCCTGGGAGCAGGAGGCCGTCGCCTCGGGCGTCGCCCACCTCCTGAGCCTGCTGCTCGACGAGGCGGGCTGGGGTGTCTTCTGGCGCACCGGCTCCTACACGCGCGACAAGGCCGTGCGGAAGGCGCATCGCCTCGAGAAGGGCGAGGAGCTGCTCGGCTGGCTCTACGTCGGCCGTCCCGACGGGAAGATCGGCGGCCCCAAGCGTCCCGCTCCCGCCGAGCGGCACCTCAGCATCCTCGAACCGTGAGACGCGGCGGGCCCCGATCCGGGCGGATCCGGGGCCCGCGATAGGGTGGCCGGGCGCGCGAGCGCACCTGCCGACGTGGCGCAATTGGTAGCGCACCCGACTTGTAATCGGGCGGTTACGGGTTCAAGTCCCGTCGTCGGCTCAGGAGAGAAGAAGGCCCCGACCGCTGCGTGCGGTCGGGGCCTTCTGCATACGCGGGGCTCCTGCGCGTCCGCGGCTCAGCCCGCGGCGGCCGGAGTCGGCTCGGAGGAGGCCGGAGCCTCGGTGGAGACCGGGGCGTCGCCGGGAGCCGGGGTCTCGGTCGACGCGGGCGTCTCGGTCGACGCGGGGGCCTCGGTCGAGGCGGGCGTGTCGCTCGGCGCCGGGGTCTCGGAGGAGGTGGGCGCGGGAGTCGCCGACGAGTAGGAGTCGGCGGCGGCCGAGAGCACGAAGGAGCTGAAGGCGTCCGGGTCGGTCAGCGAGCCCGAGTACGCCTCGCCGTTGACCAGGACGGTCGGGGTGCCCGTGACAGCGGGCACGTCCGTGCCGGGCAGCGGACCCGATGTGGCGCGCTCGGTCGCGGCGCGGACCCAGCTCACGAAGCTCTGGTCGTCGATGCAGGTGTTCACGGCCGCCGTGTCCTCGACGCCCGCCTGCGAGGCGTAGTCCTTCAACTGGTCGTCCGAGAGTCCGTCGGTCCCCTCCGCCGGCTGGTTGGCGAACAGCAGGGAGTTGAAGTCGAAGAACGAGTCGGGCGAGCGGTCCGCGACGCACGCGGCGGCGTTGGCCGAGCGCTCCGAGTACTTGGTGCCGTTGGAGCGGGTCGTGAGGATGGCGATCGGGTGGATCTCGACCGTCGCGGCACCGCTGGTCACCCACTCCTTGATCTGGTCGCCGTTGGTCTTCTCGAACTGGCCGCAGTAGGGGCAGAGGTAGTCGAGGTAGACCCGGATGTCGACCGTGCCGGCCGAGGTGTCGAGCGCGCTGGGGGTGGGCGTCCCGTCGGCGGCGACGGCGCCGCTCGTCTGCGCGACCATGTTCTCGCCGATGACGACACCGTCGCTCGCCATGTTCGCCGGGCCCGGACCCGCGGGGCGGATGCTCGAGGTGACGGCGAAGACCACGATCACGACGACCGCGATCACGACGGCGGCGAGCCCGCCCTGCAGGGCGAAGCGGCTCACGCGGTCGCGGCGCTTCTGCTGCTCGCGCAGGCGGCGCGCCTTCTCTCGGGCGGCCTCTCGTCGCTGGTTCTTCGAGAGACGGTCATTGGCTCCGCCGGTGGTCATGACAAGAACGCTCCGAATGAGAGAGGGGGAAGAAGGGGGTCGCCGGGCGCGACTCGCCGGAATCCTACGCGCGAGCCCTGGGAAACCTCCAAACGACGGATACGCGGTGCCCGACCGACGACTGTCGGCCCCGTGGCATACTGTGACGGTTGGTCGGAGTCGCCCACGCGATGATGACCATCACTTCCATTCACTCGGATCGTCCGGCACGTACCTGCCGGTGAAGGAGCAAGAACAATGGCGTCCGTAACTTTCGACCACGCGTCCCGCGTCTACCCCGGGGCCACTCGCGCCTCCGTCGACAAGCTCAACCTCGAGGTGGGCGACGGCGAGTTCCTCGTCCTCGTCGGCCCCTCCGGCTGCGGCAAGTCCACCTCGCTGCGCATGCTCGCCGGCCTCGAAGAGGTCAACGAGGGCCGCATCCTCATCGGCGACCGCAACGTCACGGACGTTCCGCCGAAGGACCGCGACATCGCGATGGTCTTCCAGAACTACGCGCTGTACCCGCACATGTCGGTCGCCGAGAACATGGGCTTCGCGCTCAAGATCGCCGGCGTCAACAAGGACGAGCGCGCCGCGCGGGTCCTCGAGGCCGCGAAGATGCTCGACCTCGAGCCCTACCTGAACCGCAAGCCGAAGGCGCTCTCCGGTGGCCAGCGCCAGCGCGTCGCGATGGGCCGCGCCATCGTCCGCAAGCCCCAGGTCTTCCTCATGGACGAGCCGCTGTCGAACCTCGACGCCAAGCTCCGCGTGTCCACCCGCACCCAGATCGGCACGCTCCAGCGCCGCCTGGGCATCACCACGGTCTACGTCACCCACGACCAGACCGAGGCGCTCACCATGGGCGACCGCATCGCGGTCCTCAAGGACGGCCTCCTCCAGCAGGTCGGCTCGCCCCGCGACCTGTACGAGAACCCGAACAACGTCTTCGTGGCCGGCTTCATCGGCTCGCCCGCGATGAACCTGTTCCACGCGGACGTCACCGACGGCGGCGTCAAGTTCGGAGACACCGTCCTCCCGATCGCCCGCGAGGCACTCGCGAAGACGAACCAGAAGGTCGTCACGCTCGGCGTGCGCCCCGAGGACGTCACCGTCTCGACCCAGCCCGGCGGACTGCCGATCGAGGTCGACCTCATCGAGGAGCTCGGCTCGGACGGCTACCTCTACGGCCACACCGAGGTCGAGGGCCGCCGCACCGACATCGTCGCGCGCGTCGACGGCCGCGTGCACCCGACCGCGGGCGACCGCGTGTACGTGACCGCGAACCACCGCGTGCACATCTTCGACGCGGAGTCGGGCGAGCGCCTCTCCTGAGCCTCCTCCTGCACCGCACGCTGCCGCCGTCCCCTCCAGGGCGGCGGCAGCGTCGTCTGCGGCTCCCCCACCGTCCGACACGCGACACGAACGGCGCACCATGTCCGGCTCCCTGAACATCACCTCGGCCACCGTCGACCCGGCCCTGCTCGACCTGCCGTGGAACCTGCGGCTCGACGACTGGCCCGACGAGTACATCGCCGCCCTGCCGAAGGGCATCTCGCGGCACACGGTCCGCTTCGCCCACCTCTCCGGACACGTCGTCGCCGTCAAGGAGACGACCGCCGAGATGTCGCGGCGCGAGTACGAGATGCTGAAGACGCTGCAGCGCCTCGACGTGCCGTGCGTGGTTCCGGGCGCGGTGATCACGAACCGCACCGACGACGAGGGCGAGGCCCTGCCCGCCGTGCTCGTCACCCGTCACCTCAAGTTCTCGCTCCCCTACCGGGCGCTCTTCTCGCAGACGCTGCGGCCGGACACGGCGACCCGCCTGGTCGACGCGCTGGCGCTCCTCCTGGTCCGCCTGCACGTGATCGGCTTCTTCTGGGGCGACGTCTCGCTCTCGAACACTCTCTTCCGGCGCGATGCCGGCGCCTTCGCCGCCTATCTGGTCGATGCGGAGACCGGGCAGCTCTACTCGGGCGGCCTCTCGAACGGCCAGCGCGAGAACGATCTGGAGATCGCCCGCGTCAACATCGCCGGCGAGCTGCTCGACCTCGAGGCCGGCGGTCGCGTCGACGACGACCTCGATCCGATCACGGTCTCCGACGGAATCGTCGCGGCGTACCGCAGCCTCTGGAAGGAGCTGACCGGTGCCGAGTCGTTCGCGACCTCGGAGCGCTGGCGGATCAACGACCGCGTGAACCGGCTGAACGAGCTGGGCTTCGACATCGAGGAGCTCGCGATCAAGACCGACGAGGCCGGGTCGACGGTGCGCATCCAGCCGAAGGTGGTCGACGCCGGCCACCACCAGCGGCGGCTGCTCCGTCTCACCGGGCTGGACGCGCAGGAGAACCAGGCGCGACGCCTGCTCAACGACCTCGACTCGTACACGGCGACCTACGACAAGCAGGGCCTGGACGAGGAGATGGTGGCGCACGAGTGGCTGGCGCAGGTGTTCGAGCCGGTCATCCGCTCGATCCCCCGTGATCTCAAGGGCCGCCTGGAGCCGGCCGAGATGTTCCACCAGCTGCTCGAGCACCGCTGGTTCATGTCGCAGCAGCAGGCGCGCGACGTCCCCCTGGCGGAGGCGGTCACCGCCTACGTGAACGACATCCTGCGTCACCGCCGCGACGAGGCGACGGTCATCGCTCCTCCCACCGAGGCGCTGACCCTCCCGAACCTCGTCCTCGACGAGTCCGGCGACGCCGAGCTCACCGACGAGGACGCCGACGTCGACTGGACGAAGAACGTCTGACCCCCCACCACCGCAAGAGGGCCCGCGCTGTCAGCACGGGCCCTCTTCGCATTCCCCCGGCTCGCTCGCCGCAGGCGGCGCCCCTCGATCCGCTCGCCGCAGGCGGCGCCTGTGACATCCAGACCCGTAGCGCGGGTGCCGGCGCGGTGAGCTGCAAGGCGGAGGAGGAAGCGATACCGGCGGTATCGCGCCCGACGACAACGCCGCAGATCGCCGTGCCGGTGCCCGCGCGGGGAGCTGCAAGGCGGAGGAGGAAGCGATACCGGCGGTATCGCGCCCGACGACAACGCCGCAGATCGCCGTGCCGGCGCCCGCGCTACTCGGAGGCGGAGCGGAGTTTGGAGATCTCGTAGAGCGCGACCGACGCCGCGATCCCGGCGTTGAGGGATTCGGTGGCGGAGCTGATCGGAATGGAGACGACGGCGTCGCACTGCTCGGTGACGAGGCGGGAGAGGCCCTTGCCCTCGCTGCCGACGACGACGAGGAGCGGCCGGTCGGCGAGTTCGAGGCCGGGCAGCATCACGTCGCCGTCGCCGTCGAGTCCGATGACGAAGACGCCGGCGCGCTTGAAGTCCTTGATCATGGCGGTGAGGTTGGACGCCATCGCGACGGGGATGCGCGCGGCGGCTCCGGCGGAGGTCTTCCAGGCGGCGGAGTTGAGGCCCACGGAGCGGCGCTGCGGGACGATGACGCCCTGGCCGCCGAACGCGGCGACGGAGCGGATGATCGCTCCGAGGTTGCGCGGGTCGGTGATGCCGTCGAGGGCGACGAGGAGGGGGACCGCTCCGCGGGAGACGCTGCGCTCGAGCAGGTCGCTCGGGTGGGCGTACTCGTAGGGCGGCACCTTCAGCACGAGGCCCTGGTGCACGGAGTCGGGGCCGGCGAGGCGGTCGAGCTCCGGGCGCATGACCTCGAGTACGGGAAGGCCGCGGGCGGTGGCGATCTTGAGCGCCTCCTTGACCCGGTCGTCCATCTCGATGCGGGTCGCGAGGTAGAGGGTGGTGGCCGGGATGCTGGCGCGCAACGCCTCGAGGACCGAGTTCCGGCCCGTCACCATCTCGAAGTCGTCGCCGCTCTTGGGCTTGCGCGACGGAGCGGGGCGCCCCTGTCCGCGGGCGGCCGCGGAGAGGGCTCCGCCGGGGCGGCCCTTGCCGCCTGCAGCGACGAAGCGCTCGCGCGCGAGCTTCGCCTTGCCTGCGGGGTGGTAGGGCCGGTCCTCGGCCTTGGGCGTGGGCTTCTTGCCCTCGAGGGCCTGACGGCCCTGACCGCCGGAACCGACGGCCTTGCCCTTGCTCTTCTTTCGGACCGCTCCGGGGCGGCCGGGCTTATTCGCCATCGAGACTCCAATGCGCACCCGTCTGGGTGTCTTCGATCGTGATTCCCGCCGCGGCGAGATCGGTTCGGATGCGGTCGGCGCTCGCCCAGTCGCGCTGCTCGCGCGCGGTCTGGCGTTCGGCGACCAGGCGGTCGACCAGCACGCTGAGCGCGCGGTACGAGGGTTCGTCGTCGGAGCGCGCCCACTCGGGCGCCTCCGGGTCGATGCCGAGCACGGCCGCCATCGCGAGCACCTGGGTGCGCAGGGCCGAGACGGAGCCGAGGTCCTCGGCGTCGAGGGCGGCGTTGCCGGCGCGCACGGTCTCGTGCAGGACGCCGATGGCCTGCGGGACGGACAGGTCGTCGTCCATCGCCTCGGCGAACTCCTCCGGAACCACCGGCTCGCCGAGCGCGGCGAACCGCGTGCCGTCGAGGCGGCGGCGGGAGCGCTCGAGGAAGCCCTCGATCCGCTCCAGCGCCGCTTCGGCCTCCTCGAGGGCCCCGTCGTGGAACTCGAGGGTGGAGCGGTAGTGGGCCGAGCCGAGGTAGTAGCGGACGACGAGCGGGCGGGCCGCCTCGAGCAGCTCGGAGGCGAACACCGAGTTGCCGAGCGACTTGCTCATCTTCTGGCCGATGACGGACACGAGGCCGTTGTGCAGCCAGTAGCTGGCGAAGGCGTGGCCGGCGGCGCTGGACTGGGCGAGCTCGTTCTCGTGGTGGGGGAAGCGCAGGTCGAGCCCGCCGCCGTGGATGTCGAACTGGGTGCCGAGGTACTTCGTCGACATCGCGGAGCACTCGATGTGCCAGCCGGGGCGCCCGGCGCCCCACGGCGAGGCCCAGGCGGCCGACTCGGGCTCCTCCGCCTTGGCGCCCTTCCAGAGAGCGAAGTCGTGCGGGTCGCGCTTGCCGCGCGGGTCGGCGTCGGTCGCCGCCTCCATGCTCTCGAGGCGCTGGTGGGTGAGCGAGCCGTAGTCCGGCCAGGACCGCGTGTCGAAGTAGACGTCGCCGGAGTCGTCGGGCGCCGGGTAGGCGTGACCGCGCTCGATCAGGGTCTGGATGAGGGTGATCATCTCGGCGATGCTCGCGGTCGCGCGCGGCTCGTAGGTCGGCGGGAGGATGCCGAGGGCCGTGTACGCGGCGGTGAACTCGAGCTCGACGCGGTAGGCGAGCGCCCACCACTGCTCGACCGGCGCGCCCTCGGGCACCCGACGCCGCGCGTCCTCGGCCATGGCGAGGATCTTGTCGTCGATGTCGGTGACGTTGCGCACCAGGGTGACCTGGAAGCCGCGGTACGCCAGCCAGCGGCGCAGCTGGTCGTAGGCGAGGGCGGAGCGCAGGTGCCCGATGTGGGGCGAGGACTGAACGGTGGGTCCGCAGACGTACATCCCGACCTCGTTCTCGCGGAGGGGGACGAAATCGACGAGGGCCTGGGCCTTCGAGTCATGCAGTCGCAGAGTCACGCGGGCGAGTTTACCGGGCGGACCGCTCCCGGCCGGGTCGGCGGCTCCGCCCGGGGACTACCGGGCGACAGCGGGGGTGGGGAGGACGAGTGCCGTCGCGGTCGCGGCGACCCCCTCGCCCCGGCCGGTGAAGCCCAGCGCGTCCGAGGTGGTGGCGGCGACGCTGACCGGTGCGCCGAGCAGCTCCGAGAGCAGCCTCTGCGCCTCCTCGCGCCGCGGCGAGAACTTCGGGCGGTTGCCGATGAGCTGCACCGAGACGTTGCCGATGGCGAAGCCGGCGGCCTCCACCAGCTCGCGGGTCGCGCGGAGGAAGACCTCGCCGTGGGCGTCCGCGAAGCGCGGGTCGGCCGTGCCGAAGCGGGAGCCGATGTCGCCGAGACCCGCCGCCGCCAGGAGCGCGTCGCAGATCGCGTGGGCGACCGGGTCGCCGTCGCTGTGCCCGGACAGGCCCCGCTCCCCCGGCCAGTGCAGCCCGGCGAGCCAGAGCGGCGACGCGTCGTCGAAGGCGTGCACGTCCGTGCCGATGCCGACGCGCGGCACGACGACGACGGGCGGCGGTGCGAGCACCTGCTCGGCGCGGGCCAGGTCCCAGGGGGTGGTGATCTTGAAGGCGAGCGGATCGCCGGCGACGACGATCGAGGGGCCGCCGCGCGAGGCGAGGAGCGCCGCGTCGTCGGTGAAGTCCTCCTCCGCCGAGGCGTAGGCCTCGTCGAGGAGCGCGCGCGGGAAGCCCTGCGGCGTCTGCACCGCGGCGAGCTCGGAGCGGTCCACCGTGCCGAGGATCCCGCCGTCGGCGCGGATGCGCTTGATCGTGTCGGTGACCGGCAGACCCGGGATCACTCCACCGCGCGTCTCCCGGACCGCCGCGATCACCCGCTCGAACTGGTCGACGGGCGTGAGGGCGCGGGCGGCGTCGTGCACGAGCACCGTCTCCACGGCCGGGCCGAGCGCCCGGAGCCCTCGAGCGACCGACTCCTGGCGGCTGGCGCCTCCGGCGACGACGCTGACGGAGCCGTCCGGGGCGCCGGCGGCGTGCGCGAGAGCGGCCGTCTCCTCGAGGAGGGCGGCGGGAGCCACGACGACGATCTGGACCGGCTCCGCGAGCAGCAGCACCGTGCGCAGGCTGCGCTCGAGGATCGTCCGCCCCGCGCAGTCGACGTAGGCCTTGGGGCGCTCGCGGCCGAGCCTCGTGCCGCTGCCGGCGGCGACGACGACGACGGCCGCGGTCGGCGCGCCGGCCGGACCGTTCAGGATGCGAGGACCTCGTCGAGGAGCACGGAGGCGGCGTCCTCGTCGGTCTTCTCGGCCAGGGCGAGCTCGGAGACGAGGATCTGGCGGGCCTTGGCGAGCATGCTCTTCTCCCCCGCTGAGAGGCCGCGGTCGCGGTCGCGGCGGGTGAGGTCGCGGACGACCTCGGAGACCTTGACGACGTCGCCGGACCCGAGCTTCTCGAGGTTGGCCTTGTAGCGGCGCGACCAGTTGGTCGGCTCCTCGACGACCTCGGCGCGCAGGACCTCGAACACGCGCTCGACGCCCTCGCGGCCGATGACGTCGCGGACGCCGACCAGGTCGACGTTGTCGGCGGGCACCTCGATGACGAGGTCGCCCTGCGCGACGCGGAGCTTCAGGTACGTCTTCTCCTGGCCCTTGATCGTCCGGGTCTTCACCTCGGCGATCGTGGCGGCTCCGTGATGGGGGTAGACGACCGTCTCTCCGACCTCGAACTGCATGCGACGTCCTTTCAGCGGCGGATAGATTACCATGCGCGCCGAGCGGGACGGGAGTCCGGACGGGCGGAGCCGCGGTGCTCGCTACGCTAGCCTGGTGTCGGCTCGTGCACAGTGAAGTCGCCCTGTCCGGGGCGAGCGGGGCCGACGATCTGGAGGTTCCTGTGAAGGCGCGTATCGCTGCATCCGTCGTTCTCGCGGTCGGCGTCGCCCTCGCTACCGCCGGCTGCAACCTCGTCGCCCCGCAGGCGACGCGCAAGATCTACGACCCGAGCGACGGAGTCGGCGCGACGATCGGCGATCTCGCCATCCGCAACGCGATGATCGTCTCGGACGACGGCGAGGCAGGCACTCTGATCGTGACGCTCGTGAACTCCACCGATGAGGCGCTGAGCGTCGAGGTGCAGTACGAGGGCTCCGCGGGCCGCACCAGCGACACCGTCGACGCCGTCCCAGGCCGTACCGAGGTCCGCCCCGACAGCACCGAGGCCGTCCAGATGGACGACATCGACACGATCCCCGGCGGTCTGCTCCCCGTCTACTTCCAGTACGGCTCCGAGCAGGGCAAGGAGCTCCTCGTCCCCGTCCTGACGAACGCCCTCGAGGCCTACTCGACGCTGACCCCCGCTCCCTCCGCGACGCCGACCGTCACCCCGACGGCCGACCCCGCCCGGACGCCCTTCGCGGCGACCGCCCCGATAGGAGAACACGCGTGACCAGCATCCTGCTCGTCGAGGACGAGAGCGCCCTCAGCGAGC